>DATEAY010000040.1 GCA_035288105.1 Candidatus Babeliales bacterium | reverse complement strand
AAAGCAAAGCAAGAAAAAGGCTATATCGCAAAGAGGAACTTTGCGTGTTACTGATCAAATTATTCAAGAATTGACGCAAGAATGGTCAGCAAGAAAAAAATGCGCTTACGATACAACGCGATTAGATCAACGTTTAGATGCTCTTGCCAAAGTAAAAGCTACGCAAGGTACTCAAATTGATGATCAATTAAATAAAGAACTATCTGAATCGCGTAATACGATGTATTTGTTAGAGCGAACTTTCAGTTATGATAATCATGTCCAAACATTGTCACCAGTAGTACATTCCTGTGCTCAACAAGCTCTAAAAGAATCAAATGCAATAGTAGCATTTGGGTTGTCTGATTTTTGTTTTATAGTCACCGATGTTCTGCAGCATGGAATGAATGTACTGTACGATGCATCATATGCTGTTACAAAAGGAGCATGCAGAGGAGTATCTACTTTTACAAGCATTGAGCATTGGAAAGATATGGCGACAGGAGCACTGCATATGAGTTTGCTCTGTGCAGATGCAATGGTAATTCAAGATGCGCAATTATATTATGTAGCACTTTCAGATCTGATTGTACCAGAATCACAAGCAATGACGCATTTGAAAAACTCTCAGCGAATGCATACACAAGAACAGATAAAAAAAGCTCTTGAAGCAATCTACACAACTCGTGAAACATTAGAAGCAATGTCATGGCAAGAATGCATTGAAAACAGTTCTAAAATTGCAACAACGATGATCTTAGATGCATTGGTATTCCATGCTATGGGTCAATGTACACAAACAGCAAGCAATGCATTTATGAGAGAGTTAGCAAAGGTGACTGAAACTGGTCAGCTCTTTAGTAAGGAATATGCTGTTGAAGTTGCTGGATTTGGAAAATTGATTGTTGAAGAAGGTCCACAAGTAGCAAATAAGGTTTTTGGTATAAAGAACAAATTGGCGATTGATAGGAAAACTACGATTTTTTCACAAGAACTGTACCATGCTATTACAGAAGAAAAATCTTTATCAGCCGCAGCAAACGTATTGCCTGAAGCACATTTAAATTGGAAAGCTATTGATTTTGCTCAAGGTAAGTTAGAAAAGCATTTTACAAAACATGTCATTAAAAAAGCTGAGTGGGGAAAAAATATAACTATTACAATTGAAGAGTATCTTAATAGAGCTAGAATTCTTTTAAATAGTGAGATAAAAGATCATGTTGATGGTTTCATTTCTAAAGAAGGTTGGGTATTCAGATACAATAAATTAACAAATGAATTCGCTGTAGCTAAACCTGATGGTACTATAGAAACTCTATTCCAGCCCGAAAAAGGTTTTGAATATTGGATCGAACAAACTACTAAACATAAGTAATGGATTAACATGAAAAAAAAATACCAATGCCCGTGTTGTGGTTATTATACTTTAGATGATAGTCCTGGGAGTTTTGATATATGCTCTGTTTGTTATTGGGAAGATGACAATATTCAACGAGATAATCCTGATTATAGAGGAGGGGCAAACAATATTAGTTTGCGCGAAGCGCGTGAGAATTATACAAAAATAGGAGCTATTTCTGCTGAATATTTAGAAAATGTACGCCAACCATTAGATGAAGAAAAATAGAATATTAGTTGCTTAAGAAAGATTCATTATAATCAGCAGAGCTGATAAAAAAGGACTTAGTTTACTTTGCAGATAATCAGTCAGTTATTCCACAAATAAGACGACAAGTTTGTCCTAAAAAATGGGCAGAGGAAATTCTTCATAAAATTAGAAATGTTAGTGATGATATCTTGGATATTATGGAAAAAGCTGGAGGACATACATTAGAAAGACATGTGGGAAAGAGATATGATTATTTAAAAAACAGGGCATCGAAAATGAAGCGCACATCCGTGACAACATTCACTGATAAACGAACAGCAACGAATGCTGTACAAGAGAATTTAAAAACCAATATTAAAGAAATATCTTTATGGCTCGCTAAGGAGCCTGAAATGGAATTGGTTTGCGAAGTTACCCATTCATATTCTGTTGGTATGGGTATTTTAAAAGCAAAAAATAATCCTTATTATGATTTGAATAGTTCAAGGATGATCCTGAGAAAAGATGATAAATCTGATTTTGGATTTATAATACTAACGGCTTTCCCGATTTAAATATTTTTAGGACGTTCTAATGAAAAGATTAAAATACTTCATGCAATGTTATTTCAATCAAAGCTTTAATTTTAGCGATTTAGATAAAAGAATTAATGATTTTAAACAAGAAACTGCTAGTATTCAAGAAGAATTCATTAGAGAACTTTACGACATTATAAGTATTAAAAATTATTTTCTTGCAGATCAGATTATAAAAAAATATGGTGAGCTTGAATTGGATAACCTGGAAGAGGTAAAAGTCTTTATAAACTACCTGTATGATAAACTTTTAAATAAATCCACAAAGGTGAAAGCAAAAGATTTTGAGGGAGATACGAACTTTTCATAATTTTATGAGATTTCAATAGTTTTTATAAGCTCACTCTTGCTTTCTCGCTTCCTTAGTATTCTTATCTCTTCGCAATCCCAAATAACTTGGATGATGCAATTTATTAGAGCGTGTTTATTCTGTAAATTGAACTTCGCATACCAAAGCTGGTTTTATCCAAGGAACATCTTTTGTTGAAATATCATAATTAACAAAAGGATTTGTTTTGTTGTAATTTTTTTCCCAACTTGGTAAGTATTTTTTCATTTTTTCCTTGGTACATGCTGGCATTAATGAACACGCCTTTGAGGTTTTGATGACAAAGTAATACTTATGTCTTTTATCATTATGCTAAATATGCCGTGATATTGAATAAAGTTGTTCTTTGAAACTGTTCCAATTAAAAGTTCGAAGTGCATCGCATGTCTTCCACCAGCTTTCGCGTAAAGCTTCAGCTGGCATGCCATTTTTTTAAATGTGGCAATGCAATGACGTTCACGGTATTAGAAGTAAAATTAGAAACATATGCGTGTTTACCGTTTGGAGATATTGCAATGTTAGCAGGAGATTGTCCAACAGCTATTGTTGGAGAAACTACCTCATTTTTATCAATATCAATAATATTCACTGTTCCTTGACCGGCAGTTAAGTCTGTAAAATTAGAACCTGCATACAGAGCATTATAATTAGTAACATATGCAAAACGGCCATCTGATGTTATTGCGATGCCAGCTGGTTGTATTCCAAGATCAATCGTTGCCACAATTGTACCATTTTTTAATTTGATAACACTTACTGTTGTTCCTATTGGTTCAAAATTATTGCTGCCAAAATTAGTTACATATGCATATTTACCGTTAGGTGCTATTGCAATTGCAAACGGTCCAGAAAATCCTGGAATAGTTCCAACTACAGTATTGTTACTTGTTTGTATAATACTTATGATTCCAGTGCCTGTATTGCCATCAACATAGTTAGCAACATACACATATTTACCATCCGGTGTTAGTGCTAGTGCAGCAGGAGCAAGTCCCACCGGGATTGTTGCAATGATAGTATTGTTATTTAAGTTAACAACACTTACCGTTGTTCCATTACCACTACCAACTCCTTCAGGTCCACCATAGTTATTTACATATGCTCTATTGCAAGTAGGAGTGATGACCATACCAGACGGGCCATCAAAACCATCAATAATACCTACTACATGATTGGTTGCAGTATTGATAATACTTATTGTTGTACTGTTGCTATTGGTTACATATGCGCGTGTGCCATTTGGATTTATAGTTATTGTGTATGGTTGATTGAAGCTACTGTGGAATATGGTTTGCTTGACGGTATTATTTTTTAATTTTAGTACACTTACCGAATCTTCACCCGTCAGTCCATAGTTATTGTTATTCGCAACGTACGCAAAATGATTATCAGGAGTAATAGCAATTCCTGTTGGAGTAATTCCTGTGTTAATAGTTGCAATAACTGTGTTGGACTTTGCTGCATACGTATGAGCTGGTAGTAACAGGAATAAAAAACTTAAAAAATAATGTTGCTGAATTTTTCTTTTCATCAAGCTTCCTTTTTAAAAAATAGTATTACGATACTTCTAATGTATACCAATGATGCTCATGATTATCAAGTCGGTTGACGTAGAAAAATGTGTGCGTTATTGCTGCAAATTTTTCTGTATAGTGTATCCTTTTATGCAAGTATCATAAACTTTTTTAACTACACAGAGAGGGTTCTTATGAAAAATTCAAAAAAATTGTTGCTGATGGCTGCAACGATGGCAGTGATGGCTAACGCTGATGTAAACAATCTTACTGTAAAAATTGGCGAACATCTTACCGTTGAAGTTTTTGCAACAGGTAATAATGAAGATAAAAATATTTTTCGTGCTATAGCTCGTGGTTGTGGTGATCCAGATTTTGAAATGGCAGTACAAGTCAGCGGTAAACCATTTGCGGTTGATAAGGGTGAAATAGAGCAAGATCTAGAAGAAGCAATGATTGATAATTTAAATGAGTTATTATTTTCAAAAGATGAAAATGGTAAAACTGCTTTGGATCTCGTAAAGGAACGTGAAAAAGTAACTAGTTGCTTGGATTGTACTCTCTTAAAACAGGCTTACAAGGGTTTAATGCGTGATGTTTTAAAAGCAGAACATGAGAAAAAAGTAAAATCAATTGAAGCAGAAGTAGATCGTAATCAATAAGATAATTGATGTTATTTTTTTAAGTTTTTTAGTGATTTTAGGGCTTGGAGAAATCCAAGCCCTCTTTTATTCTAAAAATCAACAGAAATTACTGCACCAATTGTTGGGAATAGTGCAACATTTTTGCCGTTAACTGGTTGGCGAGTAAATAGTCCTAATTCTGGTCGTGTGCGCATTTCGGGCCAATGATAACCAAAGTCATACGTAAACTTAGTAATCATATGATGCATGGTAAAATCATCAAGGCGTGGTGAAGTGTTTGCAATGTTGTTGGAAAATTCTTGTGTTTTTAATGAAAAGTCAGCACTGCCTTGTTTGAGGTATTGGTATCCAACTTTGAATGATAATCCTTTGATAAAGCGATAGAGTTCAACGTACAAGTTAAAGCGCTGTACCAAACCAGAATCTTTGAATACTGCGGTTTTTTCTAGCAACAGCAATTCTGTTTGTTCAAGATCCGTTTTAATTCGGCGCGTGCGTGTGTGACCAAAAATTTGTGTTAACTGAACGTCAATACCACATTTAAAATTTGTTCCCAGTGTCAAATCAAGACCTAAACCAAATGGCATTGAGACTGCACCATCATATCCAAATGGAACTGCGAAAATTAAATTTTCATTTTCACGTAGTCCTGTTGGAAATCCAATACCCCAACGCCAATTAACACGTACACATTTTAGGAAAGGTTTATTTTGGTAAAAATCACGGAACCATTCAACAAGCATAGTCAAATCACCAACGCCAGTGCGTTGCCAGTCGCCGATATCAAGACAACCAAGTGTTTGCACGTTTGCAGCTAAATTATCAGTAAGCAGTGCATGTACGAGCTTATCTAAGTTATCAATATTTGGTGTTTGATCGATAAAGTTAACATTTTTGAGTGTCATTTTGTACACGGGCAGATACAGTCCAATACGCCAATCACGAGCAAAATAAAAATTACTTGCAAAAGCAGCGCCAAAATTGAGTTGCAAATCACCATCAACAATAAATCGTCCGCGTACACCATTGTCAGAATCAAGAAGTGCCGAGCGCAATTGTGCAATTGCACTGTCTTCAGGGAAACCTTCAAGCATGGCAAGTGCATTTTGTTGGCAGTTCCAGATGCGCAAAGGGTTTGCTACGCTACCTTCATCATTAAATCCTTTAGCATTATGAAATCCACCTTCTGCGTAGAAGGCAAGTTGCCATCTGCGCAGGTTGTTGAATGTTGGGCGAATTAAAGTGTCATACGGCCACATTGTGTTAACAATATTCATTGCTCTGAGAGAGTTGCTCATCAGAGCGAGTGATATAAAAGTGAGTGAGAGCGCTACTTTTTTTCTGCACGTCATTGCAGCATCCTACGTTTATTTCTAAAAAGTTTTATGATATCTATTCAAGCACTTGTGTATCAAAATTTCCTGCAGCAATCCAGCTTCCCGAAGCTGCACTACGTGAAAAGTAATTTATTTCCGATCCCTGTTGAACATCTATTCTTACTGTTGTACTACGATCGCCAACATTACCAACACCAACACGAGGTACAGGAGAGGATGGTGTGAGCATTACGATTGGCGCAAGTAACACATTTTGATTTCTTGTTGCGAAATACAGTGCTCCATCTGTTGCAAAATTGCTTCTAAATTCACCAAATGAAAGTAAAAATGAAGGAATATTTTTTACAAAAAGATCGTCAAATGCTTGTACAGTTGTTGAGCTTACTGCATCGGTGGCGCCAAGTGGCTGTACTGCAAATCTGTTAATGCGCGATTGGTCAAGGCCAACATCAGCGGTAAGAACATAAAAATACCCACCGTTAAAGTTAGTGATATTTTGTAGGCGATTGGTTGCTGTTACGGTATAGAGTGCTATAGGAGCTCCCGCGTTTTCTCCAATGGCAAGAGGTATCCATTGCGCGTCTGCTTCATTCGTTATAGTGCGAATGTCTTTGCCATTGCCAATGCGGAGCAATCCATCTGTTGTTGCAATAATGCCGAGTGCTTGTGAGAATATACCATCAAGAAAACCACCTCTGTTTGCTACCACATTATTTCCAATGGATGCAATTGTAATTACATCAAGAGTGTTCGTGCCAAAATCTGAACTAGTCAAATTAATACGATCAATTGTGCTGTGAGTAATAACAAACAAAAAATTACCATCATGGATAAGTTTTTTTACAAAACTGTAATTGCCGATGATTTTAAATTGCATACCGGTTGCTAAACCATCAAGATTATCGCCGAGTTGTGTTGCAGCATTCCAACCTGTGCCATCTTCTTGTGCTAAAATTGCAAGTCCGTTTGATCCGCCAACAAAAAGCCATCCGTCAGATGCGTTGCGTGCAATTTCTAATGCGGTGATTGGTCCAACAGTAGTGAGTGCGCCACCAGAAATTACTACTGTTTTTGCCGCAACATCATTAGTAATTGTGCCATTGGTGAATTCTTCTAGCTGATTAAAATCAGCGCCAGGAGTTGGAATGATAATGTCATCAACACTAAGTATTCCTGTTTGCGCAAGAAGAATATTTCCAATGCCACCAGCAGCAAGTACAGAAATGTTTTGTAATCCAGGTGTGTTTGGCAAAAATGTTTGCATTCCTTGTGTGCCACCATTACTTGGTACAAGTGTATTATCTAAAATTGTTGTTAATGGCTGTAGGCCTTCTGGTGATCCATCTGACCACAATGTTCGTTTGACTGTGTTCACTGTATCTGTGGTTGTTCCCGAAGCAAGTATAAAGTTACCTTCAAATGCATTGAGCGCTGCTGCAAAAATAGTATCTGTTGTTCCTGCTGCTCGTTGCCATTGGCTCCATGATGTTATTTTTCCTGCAGCATCAAAAATTGCTTGCGAAGAATAAACGCCTGGCATATTTTCACCAACGTATGCAAACACAGTATCATCGCGCACAATAATATTTACGATAGGTCCTGCCAGTAGTTGTCCGCTACCAACTTGTGCGGCGCTATCAGTTGATTGTGTCATCTGGCTTGCAGTTATTGCTGGTTCACTAATAGTGCGAGCAATCAAACGCGGAACAGGCGCATCCCTGAAAACATTGTGGGGTTGTGCATCTTTTTGTGCAATTGTACCTCGCACATCACCTGTGTTAACAAGCGGTAATGCAAATACAGATTGATGTGTTGAAGCAGGATTGCCAACATTGCCTACCACAATTAAATAATTAAGCGCTGTACTTGTGTACATAGTGTTGAGTGCATGAATTGATACTTGTTGATTTGCTCCACGTGCACCAATAATGTTAGTGGTGCTACCGGTTGTAAAGACACTGTCTGGCACAATTGTTTCCAAGGTGATTGCGCCATCTTCTATGAACTTACACACTGCAACAGCGCGAGTACCATCATTGATACCGCTGTTAGCAGTAGTTTGCAAACCAATAAAAAGACGTTCAAGAGAAGCATCCCAATGCATTGCAACTTGGTTGTTTACAATATTGGCAAGTGGATTATTTATCGCTATAGCAGGTGAAGTGGGGTCAAGGCGCAATGCTTGTGGTTGAATAATAGAACCGGTATTTGCATTTACTTCACTAAAAATTCTAAATCTTGTTTTATCTTCTCCTTGCGGAACATCAATAGTTCCTCGTACTAATAATGCAATACCGCTATTAAGATCTCCAAATTCACCACCATTTGGCTTTGCAGCAGCAAATACATGCCCAATGTTATTTGTTGTAAGATCAACAATTCCGTTCGAAACATTGCCTTGTGCATCATGTACATCTTGCGAAAATTCTACCTCTATGTTTGTTGGTTGAGAGATATTTTCAAAAAGATACACTGTGGCAGGTTTATTTTCTCCAACAACAACGGGAATATCTCGAAGGAATAATCCGTCTTCTGTTTCCAGCATTCCGAGTGCAAGGATTTTTGTTCCAAAAAGAGGATTGGGTGCATTTTGTACTCCACCGAGGGTAATTGTTTCAGGAGTGAGTGGTGCAAATGCTTTTGTGCCACGTATAAGCCGAGAGATCGTAAATTCTTGATTTGCGGTGAGATTTTCGTTCGCGCTTTCGTAAAAATTGCCCGTAGAACTGAAAATGTTTCTATTTACACTAAATGAAAAAGTTTGTCCTTCTGGCGCATCTTTATCGCCTTCTATCAGCTCGGCGCTGGTAAGACAAAGGGATAGTGAAAGGGTCAAAAATGAAATACCTATTTTTTTATTCATATGCTTCCTACACAAGTCCGGTCTTCGTGGCGCTCATCCTGAACTTGTTGAAGGATAAAGCGCTCAAGGTGCTCATTAACATTGCTTAGTTTACGAGGATTTTGAAAAACTACCACCCCAATTAATGATACTTATGCAATGCATGTAGGATGATTATGATAATATCTATTTCCAATTATCAAAACTTATGATATATATTTTAATTATTAAGTTTGTTGGAATTTACAAATTATTACACGTAAGAAATTATAAAATGCACGCAAAAATATTTTCCGCAACAACAATAGGTGTTGATGCACATTTGGTAGAAGTTGAAGTTGATATCTCTTTTGGATTGGTCAACTTTTATATCGTTGGATTACCTGATACTGCAATTAAAGAAAGTAATAAACGAATTTTAACATCGCTCAAAAACGCGGGTTTCCGGCTTCCTGCCAAACGTATCACGGTTAATTTGGCTCCGGCAGATTTAAAAAAAGAGGGAACATTATTTGATCTGCCGATTGCGATAGGTATCTTGCTTGCAAATCAGTTTTTGGAAGTTCCTAAAGATTTTTTGCAAGAAACATTATTTTTGGGAGAGCTTTCCCTTGATGGTAGTATTCGTTTTATCAAAGGGGCATTAGCAATTGCATTCGATGCGCAAAAATTAGGGAAAAAACGCATTGTTGTGCCAAAAGCAAATATGCAAGAAGCTGCCTTGATTAAAGATTTAGAAGTTATTGGAGTTGATCATCTTGTTGAGTTGATTGCGTATTTACGTGGTGAACAAAATATTAAGCCTGCACAACACGTTTTTGATGAATATAGTGCAGCATTATCAGATCCTTCTCTTGATTTTGCTCAAGTTAAAGGGCAGCAGATGGCAAAAAGAGCATTGCAAATTGCTGCAGCAGGGCGGCACAATATTCTTTTTATCGGATCTCCTGGTTCTGGTAAAACAATGCTTGCAAAACGACTTGAATCTATTATGCCACCGATGACATTTGAACAAGTGCTAGAAACAAGTAAAATCTATTCAATCACCGGCAAACTTAACAATCAATCATTACTCACCAAACGTGCATTCCGCAACCCACATCATACTATTTCGCAAGCAGGACTTGTTGGAGGAGGAACATATCCTCAACCGGGTGAAATAAGTTTGGCACATCATGGTGTTTTATTTTTAGACGAACTAACGGAATTCAGACGCGACACGCTTGAAGCATTACGACAACCGCTTGAAAGTAAAACAGTTTCAATATCTCGTGTTGCGCAAAGTGTTTCGTTCCCAGCATCATTTTTACTGATTGCAGCACTTAATCCATGCCCGTGTGGGTTTTTTGGTGATAAGAAACGACAATGTACCTGTTCTCGTCAACAGATAGTTAAATATATTAGCAAGTTATCAGGCCCGTTGTTGGATCGTATTGATTTACAAGTGCATGTGCAATCTATTGAATATGACTCAATAAAAATAACCACAGATACACAAAGCAGTGCGGTGTTGTATGAAAAGGTTATTGTTGCACGAAGCATTCAAGAAAAAAGATTTGGCAGTGCGAGTATCTATAATAATTTTATGGCAGCTGATCAGGTTGAAAAATATTGTATTTTAACTCCTGCGGCAGAAGCTATTATTAGAAAAGCTTTTGATAAATTAAATTTGAGTATGCGTGGGTATCATAAAGTATTAAAAGTTGCGCGTACTATTGCTGATTTGGCAGCGAGTGATGAAATTGATGTTGTGCACATTCAAGAAGCTATTATGTATCGCTCGCTTGATCAATATCTTGAAAAAGAGGCGCAACAATGATTTATGGGCTCACTTCCGCTCGCACTGAGTGTTTTTGTCTTCAAAAATGTATCGCAGGGTCAGTCATATGATTCTTGGTATTGGTGTCGATATTGTTGAAATAGAACGGTTTGCATTGTGGCATACATATTCATCTAAAAAATTGTCACGAATTTTTTCAGTAGATGAAATTACATATTGTTTAGAGAACAAAAATAAAAGCGCGGAACGTTTTGCAGTACGCTTTGCTGCACGCGAAGCGTTGTATAAAGCTCTTTGTTATGCATATCCCAATAATAAACTTCCTTTTCTCACCTTATGTGCACATACTACAATAAAAAAAATAGAAGGGCGGCCGTATATTTTTCTTAATAAAGATACTGGTGCTGATCTTGATTCTTTAGATATTCATCTTTCATGGTCGCATTCGCGTACGCATGCAACAACATTTATTATTCTTGAGCGGAAATAATGTGTCCGCTCCCTTCGACAGGCTCAGAGCGAACGGAATAAAAAATTAATTTTTCTCACCCGTTCGTGCTGAGCTTGTCGAAGCATACGAACTCAATTAATCTCTACTCTATGAAAAAATTATATTGGGTTCTATTGATGCTTTCTGCAATTCTTTATGCACTCCCATTTTTATGGAGCGATCAATTATGGTGGTCCATTTTTATATTTCCCATTCCATTACTGTATCTGACGCATACAGAAGATCTTTCATTTATACATGGATATGTGTGGGGTTGTATTGTTTTTCTATTGCATCTAAATGGTGGAATCTATGTTGTTGTAAGGTTAGCACATGAATCATGGTTGATTGGTATTATGCTTGGAATCATGATGGTGTTGTATCAGGCATTGTTTCCTGCATTGCTTTTTTTATGTACAACAATAGTAGTACGTTTTTTTGCAATTCAATCTCCAATATTGCGGTTATGTATGTGGTTGATTGCATTGGCTCTTTTTATTTTTTGGACAGATCAGTATTGTTTGTGGATGTTTGGTATCAAAGAAGGATATCCATTGATGCATCCGTTGTTGCCGTTAGCACAACAACCATGTTTGCTTATGTTATTACCAATTGTTGGTAAACAAGTGTTGACCGTACTATTTTTGTTGGTTCCAAGCAGCTGTGTTGTGTTGTTGTGGTACAAAAATTATACAGCATTGCTCTTTTTTGTGTGTACAACTATTCCGTGGCTATTGTGTTGGTGTGTGGGTGCAACACAAATTAAACAGCCTGTGTGGTACAAACACATAAAAAGTTTGCCTTGTATGGCACATTCTACTGTTGATAACCCGATAGTTACGATTAAAATTATTGCCCATCAATTAAAAAAAATTATTGAGCAGTATCCGCACACTACCGTTATTGTTATGCCAGAATCAGCATTGAATGTAACTGACTTTGAAAGTAAACCTGCACTATTACAATTATGGAATGAGCATTGTTTAGGTAAAGCGGTACATCTTATTTTTGGCACATGCAGATGGAAAGAGGACAATTATTATAATTCATTACATTGGGTATATAACGGAGTGTTGCAAGAATGTTTTGATAAAAAACATGCGATGCTTATTACGGAAAGATTATCGGAATGGATGAATAGCGATTGTATGCGTACTATTTATTTTAAAAATGGGTTGTCAATAACGCGATCG
Source organism: Candidatus Babeliales bacterium (assembly GCA_035288105.1). Taxonomy (NCBI): domain Bacteria; class Candidatus Babeliae; order Candidatus Babeliales; species Candidatus Babeliales bacterium. The sequence continues at coordinate 3,631 of DATEAY010000040.1, read as the reverse complement.
TGTAATGATCGCATTCAGTTATCTATTCTAGATACTATTTTTGTTCCTTATATTTGTTCGGAGCTTTTTTTTAATGAATTACCTGACGATAACTACGGTCGTGCCCCAATTATTGCAATAGTTAATGATACATTGTTGTTAGATAGCTATATTCAGAAACTTTTGGTTCTATTAGCACGATTGAGGGCAATGCAGTGGCAGAGAGATGTAGTATATGTTTCTTATGGGCGGTCGGTGTTTATAGATATCTCTGGTGTGGTTACAGAAATTAATGAGTAGATCTTGCTCCGCTTTACCCTTCGATACATCCTACTTCGCCAAGGCTTCGTAGGACACTCAGGGCGAGCGGGAGAAGGACAGGCAAAAGAATTCTATAAAGGGGTCCCCGTATGAAATGAAATGGAATATGGGGTCAAGTAGGTTTACAATGGTTCGTTTAATGATCCCATAACTACTACTTGACCATGCTCATTTTCTGTAATTTCAAAATGACGATCTCTACACAGTGATTTATCTTCAGGCTTAATTACCGCTTTTTTTACAAGACGTCGTGTTGGTTGCATGGCTTGTTTTTTTGTTTTAGGAATTCTTTTGGGTTTTTTTGAGCTTTCTAGTACTAGTGGAGTCCAGGTAATAGGAACCTTTTTCCAGATAGTTTTTTCAAAATATTTGGCTCTTTGCTCAATTGTTGGATTTTTTGCATAATAAATATTTTTTAAACAAAAACTCCATTTTATATCAGGAATATCGAGTTTGCCGGGAGTAAAGCTACCCATTGAGTTTGATTTTATAAGTTGTTTATAGAGAGGTTCTTTTTCTCCATCTGCAAATTGTATAGCAACTGCCATGGGTTCTCTGGTGTTGTTATAAAAGCTCAATTCATATGCGTTGATTGATCCGGTAATTACCAGGATTATAGCTATTATTTTATTATTGTTATGCATTAATTTCCTTTGATAAAACAGAAATAAAGTTTATTTTGCCATCGCTATCTTCAATGATATCTATGTGACGATTCTGTGCCATTGTCGGTTCAATGGTAATTTTGTTAGCACTTTCAAGCAGTGTTGCAAGTTTGCCATTACGTGCAGGAGCCTCAGAAAGAGCCATAGCTTCCTCATGCATTTCGGGAGAAAGCCACGTAATAAAAGCATTTTCCCAAGGAACACTAGATTTAGCAGTTTCGGTGATTGTAGGTGGATTTTTTAGATAATAAAACATGTCTACTACAAATGCCTTTTTCCATGCAGAGATACCAGGATCTCCTGGTTTGAAGCTGCCCATTGTATGTGGTTCTATTACCCTAAATTCAAGGGGCTCATTCTTTCCCTTATATCTCATACCAACGGCGATAGTGTGATTTGTATGATTAGCAAGCTCATATATCCAGGCATGTGCTCGAGAAGTTGTTCCAAGTATTGATAGGATAATAAGAGCTTTACTAATGTGATTTTTCATAACGATTCCTTAAAAATAGTATTTTCTGCCCTTTTTCCCTACATATTCTATTTTAAATAAAACACCAAATAATAATCAATGGTTTGTAGTTTAAACCCACTTCAATTTGAATTTTTTACAAAAAATGGGCATGAGAAGGACAATAACTATTGGAAGGGGGTTTATTGATGATCAGAATCTGTTACGTGCGATCAATTCAGATGAAAGCTATATAATCGTTGGTCAATGTCCCTAAAAAAGGTCGTGATTCATGGAAAAATGCGTAAAAAGGTGATGGCTTTATTTGACAAAAATAAGAACAGGCCGTATAGTGATAATATCATTTAGATAAAAAAGATATATGCCGCGGGGTAGAGCAGCCTGGTAGCTCGTTGGGCTCATAACCCAAAGGTCGCTGGTTCGAATCCAGCCCCCGCAACCAAATTTGAACCTGTCCCAAAACAGGTTCTTTTCTTTTGAGAGGTCTCCAATTAGAACGGAGTGAAAATTGGAGTAAAATCCAGCCCTGCAAACAAAAAAAACCCACTTTTATGAAGTGGGTTTTTTCATACCGATATTCTTGTTGGGGGCCAGCTACTTGACGCATTCAGTAACCATACAATAACCATACAATAGAAATTACCATTAGTTTACAGGACTTACAAACGCTTTTTTCAGAAGCAAGGATATCTATTTGATTAAGCGCAAAATCATCTTTTTAATGAAACGATAAAAATCCAAGAAAGGCGTGATGATGGTATAAAAAATAATAACGTAATTTGGTATAAGATCATGTTTGATAAATTTAAAGTTACTTTTCGATGCGTAAATACCTTTAATACGTTCATTTATAAATTCATTTATATCAGTTATATCGTAATCGTCACTGTCAGAATACACTTTTCTGATATTTTTTAATGCTTTCCTCAGAAGACTATTTACCTCAAGGTATCGTTTTTGTTTAAAATATAATTTTGCAAGATGTTCGTAATTCCATACGTGCCTATCACACAACAAAATCGATTCTTTGAGTAATCGCTCTTCCTCTTCCGAATTATATTTTTTGCTTTCCCTATAAGACCAAGAAGCCACATATTTAAGCATCGAATTTATCTCATTAGAATCAGTGTGAAGATTTTTTATTTGATGAAGTAACATATCATTAATACCACCTAGTTGATATTCGTATATATGTGCAAGTATAATAAGAGCCACGGGATTATTATGATCAATTGAAAGTGCTTTTTTAACAAAAAAAATACCCGTTTCTTCGTCTCCAAACGGGGGTTGAATTATGACAACCGCTAAACTTAACCAAAAATTAATATCGCTTGAGTGGCTATTCATTTGTTCTAATATAAAACTATACAATCCCTTATCATCATTTCTGCTCAGTATAATTATTTTCGTTAATATATCGTTCATTTTAAGCCTTCGTAGTATCTATAAAATTGTTATACAATCGATTAAAATCACTGATGTAAGCATCAACACTTCTAGCACTACCGTTTTCAATAAAGCACTTTATTTCAACATTCTTAACACCATTTATTGTGGCTTTTATTTGATTAGCTCCCTCTTTCAGCAACCCCTTTTTATCAAGAGACATGATAACATCATTCAATAAATCCATAATCTTTTCCTGACTTTCACCCGCTGCCATCAAACCATTTTTTACATGCTTTTTTGAAAAAATATGTTCTTTATATTGCTGTATTACACTTCTTAAATCATTGCAAATAATTCCCTTGTCAATAATAGCAGTCGCAGGCAACGCAGTAGATTTTAATACTGTATCATCAACAACTTTTTTTAACTTAGATGGGGAATTAGTTTTTCCATATGACTTGAGCTTATTAGACTTTGCCGTAGCCTTAAACAACAAACCTTCTGGAGTTGTTAAATATTCCTGTGTATTTAACAATGAATTATTTTTAACAAAGCTAATGCTTTTGTGCTTAATGGTGGTACAAAACTTACCCAAGCCACCGAGAAATTTTCCTTGTGCTTTATAACCAATCACAAAAGCAGTGCCACCTTTTATTGCATCTCTTACCGTTATTTCTTTTTTGTTTATGGCATCGATAATATTATTCAATGGCTCAGCATATTTATTCCATTTTTCTTTCGCACAATCGTAATCGCTTATTGCTGTAGCACCAATATCAGCAACGCTATAAAGCACTTTACATAA
>DATEAY010000039.1 GCA_035288105.1 Candidatus Babeliales bacterium | reverse complement strand
CAAATATTGTCGTCATATATTTTCCTATTTCGCCGTCAAGCTAATAGAAAAATATATACGACAATTTTTTTTATGGAATCCGAGGGCCAAGCCTTGATAGTCACACTAGTAAAACTAGTGGTTTACCTGTCTTTAATTACAATCGAATAACTTTTTATTTTTCTTGCTGAGAAAGAGATTCCAAGATTTGCGTATCTTTATTAATTTCCGATATTTGTACGATAAACTTATGCGTACTGTGATCAAATGGAATGATATCCACAGCAAAGGGTCTATCCTGTAAGTTAAACTTTACTCGCGTTGTATTTTCCATCAAACATGGTCCATGCAACTCTTGCTGTAATGTAGATTTATCTCTTTCCGACAAAGCAAGAGCCTCAAAAATTTCTTTTCCCATAATTTCGGTTGTTGATTTAAAAAGTTGAGGAATATCGTTGTTAACACGTTGAATACAATATGCATCATCGAGCAGGATCTTTGCACAAACAACTTTTTTTTTCATACTCATACTGCATTCTGCCGCAAACAAGCTGGATAATGCCATACACAACACACTCAATCTCATTATCCAACTCCTTTTTTATATAACAACAATTAAAAAATTACGTGTCCTTTAATAGTACACCTTAATGATTTTGTTTGTGCATCATGCTGCAAAGATGTCATCTTAACATGTGAAAAATTACTCAATACTGATAATCGCTTAACAAACACATTTGCGTGTTCAGACGTTGGGCATACCATTACCACTTCAACATCTTTTTTATTAAAACGTACAGATTCTAATTGTACTCCATTTCCCGAAGCCTCCACAAGAGAAGTAATATGTAGATAGGGATTTTTTTGTTGCTTGCTATATGCATTTATCTTGCCTTCACGCGTGCGCAGCGTCTCGTATTCTGTTTTTAAAGTGCCTTTATTTTTAACAACATCCGCATAATTTTTTGTTTTTTCACGCAGGACACTTACTTCTTTTTTTAAAGACACATATAACAACAGTTGTGGAACAATAAAACACGTTCCGATCATGAACGCGCATGCACTCAAAAGAACCGTCATCCAAAACCAGCGACGAATTTCATACTGTTTTTGCGGCGACAAAGAAGCGATAAAATTAACTTTTTTCATTCATCTATCCTTTCAACACAAAATAATCCATAGGCAGTAGCAATGTACACGTACTCATCCGATATGGTAACGCTAGGCGAAACACGTACCATGCGCCTGATTGCATCGATCGAAATAATACGATCAATGTTATTATCATAACGCATCATATCCACTGCAAGTTGACTGCGTCTGAATGCTGTACCAAAAATATTTTTATATACATCAAGCATGGCAACTGTTTTTGTGGTAATTGCAATCAGATTGCATCGTGCAGCAATGGCAAGTAACTGATATTGCAATACAAGCGATCGTGGAACAACATAGACATAAAACACATATTGCCCGTGATCGTTAGGATACACATAACGATATTCCCATAATATATTACTCGATACAGCAATACCAAAATCGCTGCGATGTGGCGTTGATGTTGACATTGCTACAAATTGCTCCGCCACACTAGAACCATCCAAACAGAATGTTATGAATGCATTCTGCAGACTATGTTCTTGCAAAAAAGAAACGATATGCTGCTTTATAATTGTTGGATTAAAAAGTATAAGTTTTTCAAGTTCAAGATTGTTGAGTGGATAATGTTTGTATGCACGTAAGGTTAAAGGAGCAACTCCCTCTTTTACTTTTTGTATCCAGCAACACACAAGATTGTTTTGAGAAAAAGAAACTGAAACTAAGTCATGATCCAGAGCTGGAATTGGCCACATAATCTACTCTCCCGGTGACAAATCGATCTTTGCCTTCTAAATCTTTATGCACAAGAATATCATTATAACGAGCAGCATGCATTAATTCTCTCACAGCCACTCCTTGCGCATATCCAATTTCGATAACAACCTGAGGTATATTTTTATGCTTCATTTCATCATTAGTGTGTATAAATTGTGGCGCTTGCGCAATGATTTCTTTAATAATAGCAAGTCCATTATCGTGCGCAATGAGCGCATCATGATCTTCCCAGCGTGTAACCGTTTCATCAAGATCTTTAAATTCTGCAGCAGTGATATACGGAGGATTAGACACAATACAATCAAAACGCATGCCGCAAGGAATTGATTCAAACAGATCTGATTGTATGCACGTAACATTTCTGATTTTATTATGTTCAATATTTTTTTCTGTCAGTTCAAGCGCAGCATCTGCTATATCTGTTGCTACAATTCTGGCTTGTGGTAAATAATCTGCAAAAGCAAGCGCTATGCACCCCGAACCGGTCGCTACATCCAAAATTGTTATTTTTTTGTTATCCAACGTTAGTAAATGTTCGACAATATACAAACACCATTCTTCTGTTTCTGGTCGCGGAATAAGCGTTGGTGGTTCGACTAAAATATCAAGGTCTGCAAAGGGCACTGAACCAAGCACATATTGTAACGGCATTTTATCTTGAACAAGAAGTTGCATCCATCGATCAATTTTTTGTTGTTGCTCAGGAGTGAGCATGGGCGCTTCTTGAATGATGAGCTCTGTTTTTGTTTTTCCACAAATAGCCTGTAAAATCCACCAGGCATATTGCTGACATAATGTATCATCATTGTACACAGCAGCGAGCTTTTGACGAATATCATTAATGTAGTACGTAATATCATAATTAGTATTCATAGAAAGCAGTCTAGCACACTTTTATCGCATACGTGAAGCCCCAAACAATGAACCTTTTTAGGCTTGATTATTACAAAAAGAATTAAACCATTTGTCTTTTTCTTGTTTTTTAGAGCCCATCCCTAAACTCAAATTTTATTAGAAACAATGATTGCGGCAGCAAATTGAGAAAAAGCGAGATAATTTTTGATGGATTTTGAGTATCGCACAAAAATGGATCTAAACTGATTCATCCAAGAATGAACG
>DATEAY010000038.1 GCA_035288105.1 Candidatus Babeliales bacterium | reverse complement strand
AAAAAACCAGCTGCAGCTAGATGGCATTGGCTCAGATGAAGATGGTGAATTTTAGTAAAATAACAGTTTAATACTTTAGTTGGCACCCCTAGGGGGTGCTACAAGCCGTCAAGCTCCCCGCTCGACGGGGACGTTATGACTCATTAATTATAAAAGTGCGAGCGGTGCTTTCTGCAGGATTTGTAGCTGTTATGTAAAAAGGCATTATTGCTGGAAATGTTGCTGCATCAAAGGGTTCTTCTGATCTAATAAATACTTCTGATTTGTCTAACAAAGTAGAAATAACAATTTTGTATACATGGTTGTCAGGTGTTTTATTAACACAAGTTATTTGTGTAATATCTCCTAATAAAACATTTTTAATATCGGTTGGTATGGTTCCAGAAATGTGCAGTAAATTATATAAAATTTTATCTGAGTAATCTTCATTTGAGAATAAAAGAGTGGCTGGCATTTTTGGTGAAGGGGTGTTTGGTCTTGATCCTGATGTTGAATCTGGTTGCTTTAGGTTACGTGGTGATTGGCCTAATTCCGTAAGAGCAGCGGTAAGGTCTGCTAGATTAATGGGCTTCTCTTTTTTTGAAGGACTTCTTGATCCACTTCCAGATGAAGGAGGGGTTCCCATTGGAGGTGTTTTGGAATCTTTTTTGGGAGTTTCTGATCCAGTCGTGCCTTCGTAGCTTGTAACACTTGTTGAAGAAGAATCATCTTTTGGAGCATCCATTCCAAATGTTAGATTACAAACACCAACTAGTCCAAAAAGAATAACATGAAAAATTACTTTGTTTTTCATAGAGCATCTTTCCTTTTTTTATAATTAAAAATATGAGTGATATTCGTCACTATAATATTTTGTTTGGAAAAATCAAAATATAAGTTTATTAACGGTGCGAATTGCTGTAGACCATAAATAAACCTAACAAAGCTGCTGCTCCGGTAAACATACATAATCTCTCAGGAGTTATTCCAAAGAGTTCACAAGCAATCCAGAAAGAAATAAGACGATCCGTTGTGGATGATTGAGAGGGAGCGGCGCCCAGCGATTGCCAAATCTGTTTTCTTAGGTCTGAGTTTTTTAAGTCAACTTCTACAAAGAGAGTTTCTGAACCATCATTTTTCTTTAGCTCTATACCGTATTCTTCTTGACGTGCATTATGGTTTGGCTGTTGATTTTGTTCAATTGCATTGGCTGCACAACATAGATTTCTCCAATTAAAAGCGGTTGCTGTGTTCGAAAGATCAAGTACAATCCGTTTCAGTACGGTGTGTGGGGAATTTCCATCGAATAGGAATATGTCTAATATTTTTTTTTGATCAGATTGTTCGTCACTATGAGGAGTTACATTCCGTAATTCCCACTGAGGAACAGGATGTGAGTTCTTTTCAGTATGGTAGGATACGATGGTATAGGGATTTGGTTCTTGATCCATTCCATGTATTGCGCTAGAAGCACTCAGTAAGCCGAAAATGGCAATAGGGAAAATCAGAGAGTTTTTCATAAAGGTACCTGATATAAAGTTAAAATGTACTAAAAATTATGTACGAGGATAATGTTTTATCTTAGAAAATACAATTTTTATGAAATTTGTTCGGTATAAAATTCTACTAATTGCTTTATGATAGTTGCTGAATAATAACGTTGTCCTGTTTTGAATGAATTATATTGTAATTGTTGTAGTAGTACAGGATTGTGCTCAATGGCGATAATCTTTTCTGCTGCATCTTTTGCGCTTTCGACAATAAAGCCGTTTATTCCGTTCATGATAATGTCACGTTGTCCGGGACCATCAAGAGCTACAACTGGCACTCCCTGTGACATGCTTTCTGCAAGAACAATTCCTTGAGTATCTGTTTGTGAGGGGAAAATGAATAGATCTGCATTGCAATACAGTGCTAATAAGTTTTCCAGAGTTGGTTTATGAATAAATCGTACGCGTGTTGGGCACAGCTGCAATGTGTCAAATGCTAATACTTGTAGTTTTTTATAATCAGCACCATAACCAACAAGTATAAGACGAAAATTGTTTGGTAATAATTGAATTACATCAAACACAAACGGAATGTTTTTTTCGGGTACAAATCTACTAACAAGTAACAATTCAAAATATTGAGATTTTTTTGTTTGTGTTTTAGTGGTTGTAAAACCAGTAAAACATTCTCGTAGTGGGCTAGGAATAATTGTAATGGCAGCAGTTATGTTGTGTGATACTAGATAATTTTTAACATTTGTACTTGGTGCAATGATGGCATCTACCTTGTTGCAAAATCGGTGTACAGTAGTGCGAATGATTGGTTGCAAACACACTTGTGGCAGCGGAACATAGTGTGCATAGTGTTCATACATTGTATGATACGTAAATACGCAGGGGATACTGTGCTTACGTGCAGCACGTAGTGCGCTTGCTCCCAGTAAAAAAGGATGATGAATATGTACAATATCGGGCTTATGTTTTTTAATTAATGTGGTTATTGCATGTGTTGGACGCCACGGGATTGCCATGTGATTTTTTTTGTACATGAATTTAATAGGGCAGGGAATGCGAATAACATAATCGGGATCATCATGTTTTTTCCCTAAAAAGTTGAGCGTTATAATAAAAACATAGTGGCCCTGTTTACGTAAAGCATTGGTTGTAGCTGTAATGGATTGAATGACACCGCCTGAGTAAGGGGTGTAATTATTAGTTACAAAAAAAATACGCATGATTTTTGCTGTGAGACTAATTTCTAAAATAACAAATACAAGTTCAGTTCTTAGCCGCGCTCATCCTGAACTTGTTGAAGGATCAAGCGCTTATGGAAATTGCGAAATATTAAGTTTGTTCCAGTCAGCTAAAAATTGTGCCATACCTTTATCAGTTAACTGGTGTGCAAGTGATTGTTCAAACACTGCTATTGGTAGTGTAGCAATGTCGGCACCTGCCATAAGTGCTTTTTCAAAATGATGTGTATCGCGGATTGATGCTGCAAGTAGTTGTGTCTCAAATCCGTACCAATCAAGCATATGACGTAATTGCTTAATTAATTCAATACCATCAGCCCCGATATCATCTAGTCTTCCAACAAAGGGAGAAATATAAGCTACGCCAAGTTTTGCCATCATTAATCCCTGCGCAAGAGAAAACACTAACGTAATATTGAGTGTAATGCCTTCTTCGACAAGTTTTCTGATGACAGAATAATAGTGCGCATGACAAGGAATTTTTACTGCAATGTTGTCTGATAATGATGCAATTTTGCGTGCTTGCAGATACACAGATTCTGGATCAGTTTCTACCACTTCAACACTAATAACACCCAATGGTACTATATCGCAAATAGTGAGAACTGTTTGTGTTGGGTTGCCACCTTCTTTACTTAAATGGGTAGGATTAGTGGTAACTCCATCGATAAGGCCGGTTTGAGCCCATTGTGTAATGAGCTCAATGTTTGCAGTGTCTAAAAAAATTTTCATACTTCAAAGGTTACCTATGCATTATAAAAGTATCAAGAAAAATCACAGGTAGTTGTAAGCAACTATAGTTCAGCGCGAAATTTTGACACATATGTATCAAATATTTGTGCCATGTCGCTCGGTAAACGATCCATACAATAAAGTAGCATCAACAATGCAACAAAACTCATACCTGTTCCGGTGATTGTCATAAATAGTGGGTGTTGCTGAAAGAATGTTTTTTTATCAGCAGAGCTAACTACAGTTATTTTTGGTTCAGTCTGTTTTGGAATGCTTTGTGTGGTTGTCTCCTCAGGAATTTCACTCGATGGTGATTGTGTGAGTACATCAGTGTGCAATGGAGCTCCACTTAAAAATTGTTTAAGAGCTTCATCAGATGGTAGTTTTGTAAGAATATCATCTTGAGGCGTAGAATTGTCAGAATACTCCGTACCATCAGGGTATAATACTTCTACTTTTGTTCTTTTGAGGTAGTCAGACTCAGAGAGGATTTTTTTGGCATCTCTTGTTATATCCTCGCTATTAGAACCATTTTCAGAATAACTACCAGAGTGGCTTAACGGTGAAGCGGAGCCGCTAGAATGACTGGAGTCGTCTGTAGAAGAACCTAACGGTGACGTAGGGTCGCTGCCTGCAGAAGCGCGTAAGTCGGCTATTCCTTTTTGCGCTGCGTCTGCTTCTGCGAATTGCTCTGTAAGATCAACAACATTTCTGCGAATTTTATCTCGTCTTTCTTCTTTTTTAGAGCCCATCCCTAAACTCAAATTTTATTAGAAACAATGATTGCGGCAGCAAATTGAGAAAAAGCGAGATAATTTTTGATGGATTTTGAGTATCGCACAAAAATGGATCTAAACTGATTCATCCAAGAATGAACG
>DATEAY010000037.1 GCA_035288105.1 Candidatus Babeliales bacterium | reverse complement strand
AACCACTTTTAATGGCATCATAGCAGCCTTAACTGGCATAGGAAGTCGATCAAACCAAGCTTTTATCTCTTTCTTAACCGCATCCCTTGCTTGATTTACGGTACGACCCAAAGAACCTGTTTTATGCATATAGCATATCATGAGTACCAAGCATCCTGCCGCAATTTGCAACAACACCAATTTAGGATCATTCTCTATGTGCCCCAAAGCAGAAGCCATAATTCTTTCTAAAACTTTATTACCTGTTGGCTGTGTTTCAGGATTCAAAGACGGGACTGGAATATTAGTCCACTCACTTGCCATCATAGTTACAGGATTTAAACACAATCCAATCATAACAAGTAAGCGAATATGTTTCATTACACCTATCATAAAAAATCCTTGTTGCTGTTATTTTTATAATTTCCTATCTGCATGATTACACAATGTAATACTTTATTTTACAAGATAGTTATAAATAGGCAAATATTTCAACAATTACTTGCTTATAAAAAAGCTAATAGATTACCATAAAAGTAAACAATGAAATAAACATACAAAGGAGAAAGCAATGCGATTGTATCATTATGTAAGCATTTCATTTCTGCTTATTTTTATTTATACGGTAACAAAAACACCGCACAATCAAAGAAAAATTACTTGTTCTGATGCCACATGTAAAAAATATACCATTCTTTTTGATCTTCCTAATGTATTAATCAAAGAAAATCAGACGGGATTTTCAAAAAAAATCGGCTATGGAAAACTCGCAAGTTATGCAATAACACACTGGAAAAATCCTGGATATCGCTGCTTGGATATGCTTGCCGCAATGAGCGCCCTTGAAGAACAAAAACCACACATCACCATAACCCTCAAGAATAGAATATTACCACGTTGTCTTGTTGAACTGCAAGAAGGTAAAAAAACATGCGTACAAGCAAGAATGGAAATTACGCAATGTATTGAACTACTCGATGCAAAAAAACATTTTAGTAGCGTCAAAGAAAAAAAGCTCATGACTACTATCATGAACCTTGTTCTTGATCCAGAAACAATAGAAGCAATCATTGAACCAATAAAATCTACTGTACAACTTGCACAAAAATTAAAAGCCGCTGGACACACTATTTATATTTTTGCAAATGCACCGGATGAATTGTATACATCACTACAAAAAAAGTACACCGATATGATCAACCTCTTTGATGGCGTTGTTGTTTCATCACAAGTAAAAACCGCAAAACCTAATGACGCCATTTTTAAGCATTTAATCGAAGCACATAACATTAATCCTCAAGACTGTATTCTGATTGATGATCTTGCAGAAAGTGTTGCAACGGCGAAAAAATTAGGGATGCAAGGAATTGTGTACGATAAAATATCACATGTGACGAGTAAGCTGAAAAAGTGTGGGGTGAGATTATAGAAGATACCCTTCGATACACCCCTTTGGGGCACTCAGGGCGAGCGGAAGGAAAAATCTCATAAAATTTTAACAAACTGCTTCATTCTTCTCCGCTCGTCCTGAGTGTTCTTCGTAGCTTCATAGCGAAGAAGAATGTATCGAAGGATGTCAAAAAATAAAAAACCTATTGCACCAACTCTTGCACCGCTGCAACAATGCGATCAACATCTTCGAATGTGTTATAAAAATAAAAACTGACTCTGACAGAAGCATCATACCCAAGTTTTTTGGCAAAAGGTTGTGCACAATGGTGCCCAGCACGAACAGAAATGCCACGAGAATCTAAAAATGCTGCCACATCATGGCTATGGAAACCATCGACCAAAAAACTCACCATGTGCCCTTTTTGTTTGAGCTCGGCAATGGGACCTAAAATTCTCACTTGTACAATTGCAGACAAGCCATCAATTAAGCGTGCACATAGTTGTGTTTCATAATTCATAATTTCATCAAAATCTACATTGGTACGCAGATAATCAATTGCTACACCCAAACCAATTGCTTGTGCTATTGGAGGCGTGCCGGCTTCAAACTTATGCGGTGCAGAACGCCATGTTGCATGTTCACAATTAACGTCTTCCA
>DATEAY010000036.1 GCA_035288105.1 Candidatus Babeliales bacterium | reverse complement strand
CGTGTCTAGATAGATTGAACCTGGAGATAATTTTTTTGTATTTATAGTGAGTGTTTCATTTATGACCTGATGAATAACAAGGTCAAGATCTTGCGCCATTGCTTCATTTTCTTCTGGACTTATTTTTGAAGCATTTATTGCTAACGTTCTTTCTGCATAATCAAGAGCTTCCACAACAGCGTCATATAATCCTATAGAAAATCCATCTTCAATATGTTTTTTTAATTCATATATTGGTGATGCTTGATTATCTTCTAGTTCATTTATTCGAGACATTACATCGTACAATCTACTAAATTCTTTGCCCAAATAAACATAGTGTACACCAACATTATCTAATACTTCATGTAACTCTGCCTTGGAAATATATGCCCGTTCTCTATCAATACTCTGCAAATAAAATGGTAGCAATAAACAACTTATTGCCAGAAAATTAGTATAACAATTAGCTACTCGAAACTTCTTCATACACAACCCTTTTTTTTAACATTTTCCTACTAGAAGAGTTATTTTTATGTAACAAAAATATAATAATAGTGTCAATAAAACTATACAGATAAAAAAAAGACCCTTTCTAAGAGGATCTTTTTAACATAAAGCGTGTAAAATATTTTTATCTCAATTTTTGTAATAAACTATTTTGATTACTTGACCACAAACCACATAAGGTAACAGCAATCGCATCAGTCACATCTTCTTTTTTTGGTACTTCCATACCGGGAAATAACTGTAAAATAACACGCGCAACTTGATCTTTCGTTGCACCACCAAAACCTGTAACTGATTGTTTTACCTCTGTTGGTGCAAACTCTTGTAAAGTAGTTTTATGTTTATGAGCAAGAAGATATAAAATTCCTCGCAGATATCCAAGTTTCAAAAAATTCTGAGCATTCTTACCCAAAAATGGTGTTTCTAATGCAACTACTGTGACTTGCCACGTAATAACTTTTTCTTCAAAAAATTCATGAAATTTACCAACGCGATTAACAAGACTATCAGACGGGGACATTTCTAAATAGCCGTAATCAAGAAGAAGGGCTTGTCGCCCTTCTTTTTTTAAAATACCAAATCCAGCACATTGAAATCCCGGATCAACTCCTAGAATTACCACTCTATACCCTTTCTATCTGCTTCTTTGTTGGGGTCCCCATGTAAAGTGAAACGTCACATGGGGTTAAAAATTACCACTCTTATTTTCCTTTTTTACAAATATTTACAACAAAGAACTATCAACCTTTTTTATCAATTCAATCACTGTTTCCGATAATTGATATCGATGCGTATGAGATAATTGCACAGTTTCTTTGCAGCTATCATACAATGATAAAACATTAAGAACATTATCAGTACTAAGTGATACTTCATCTGTTGTTTTAATAACTACAATACCTGTCTCTAAACTTTTTTGCAGCGCTTTTCTAAAATCTTCAAGTGTACAAACTTTTTCACCATTTACTTCATTAATAGTATCTGCCCAATTCATGGTACGTGTACGAGCAATTAAAATATTATTTTTTAGATATCACGACAGAACTTCGAAACATTTCATGCGTCCTATTGTCAGATAAGGCAGCAAATCCAAGCTGAAGCAATCCCACAACAACCACTGCAGTCATAGCACTTAAAACAACTTCGTCTCTTTTTGGAAAAAATCTGCTTTTCATCAAAGTCCCTTCCATCAATATTGTTTATTTTACTCTGTCTACCAAAAAAATTATTACTCAAAATCAGGAGCATCCTCAAATTTAGTAATTTCCTTTATAAAGTTCATGTAAACTGTACCTGTTGGTCCATTGCGTTGCTTTCCAATAATAAGTTCGGCCAACGATGGATTTTCGGCTTCTGGATTATACACAACATCACGATACAAAAACATAATTAAATCTGCATCTTGTTCAATAGCACCTGATTCACGCAAATCTGAAAGCATTGGTCGTTTATCCATGCGACCATCAACCGCACGTGAAAGTTGTGATAAAGCAACTATTGGAATATTCAGTTCTTTAGCTAATGCTTTCAATGATCGTGAAATTTCAGAAACTTCTTGATGTCGATTTTCATGTTTTTTATTGGAATGTAATAATTGTAAATAATCAATCACCAAAAATTGTAACCCATGCTCAGCTTTTAATTTACGTGCTTTAGCACGCAAATCCATAATGTTGAGCATAGGAGTATCATCAATAAATATTTTCATTTCTGCAAGTTGTGCAGCAACATTGGTCAAATCAACCCACTCATCGGATGAAATGGTTGCATTTCTGATATTATGATGACCAATGCCTGACTCTGCTGATAAAAGACGTAACGTAAGTTGCTCGGCAGACATTTCAAGAGAAAACACACCGGTTGAAAAACCATTACGTGCTGCCGTAAGAGCAATACAAAGAGCAAGCGCGGTTTTACCCATAGAGGGACGCGCTGCTAAAACAATAAAATCGCTATTTTGAAAACCTGAAGTCATTTGATCCAGTTGCTGAAAACCAGATGGAATCCCCGTAATACCCTTTGTGTGGCTTTTTATATCAGAAAGATGTTGAAAAGTTCTTTTTAACCAAATATCAAGCTGTATAAAGCTATTACTGGATCGTTTATTGGAAATATTAAAAATAATTTTTTCTGCGTCATCAAGCACAGCATCTATCGAAGCTTGATCTTGTGTATAGCAGTTAGTAATGATTGTTGCGGCAGAACTAATGAGCTGCCGCAACACTGATTTTTCTTTAATGATAGTTGCATGTTGAACAATCAAACCAACCGAGGGTATATCTTCTTGTAAAGTCAGGAGATACACTAATCCACCGATTGCTTCAAGCAGATCCTTTTTTGTCAGTTCATCTTGAAGCGTAACGATATCGATGCGTTTGTGTTTTTGACTCAAGTCAATAATGGCCTGGTAAATTATCTTATGAGCATGACTGTAGAAATCATCAGGTACAATAATTTCTGCGACCGTACTTATATATTCATCATTCAATAATAATGCACCTAAAACAGCTCGCTCTGCATCACTGTGAGCGGGAAGCGTTTTTCCAAGAATACCTTCGACACTCGGCTTTTTGGCTACGGCATTATTATAATATGAATTTTTACTCATATGGTTACTATTCAGCAATGATTGTTACTGTTATAGCTGATTTTAACCGTGTTGTTAACTTGATACTTACTTTGAACATGCCTTTGGATTTGATAGACTTTTCAAATTCCACTTGGCTTTTGGTGATACTAATACCCTGATTGGCAAGAGCATCAACCACTTCTGAGGCATTGATTGCGCCATACAACTGGCCATCATCATGCATTTTTCGCTTTAAAGTGATAGAAATTGTATTTAATTTTTCTGCAAACATAGAGGTCTGAGAAGCGATTACTTCTTTACGATTGTCAACTTTACGAATTTTAGAAAGGTATTGGCTTTTATTATGACTGGTAATTTCGATTGCAAACCCTTGTGGAATGAGGAAATTGCGTGCAAAACCATCTCCCACATTGATAATTTCTCCAGCCAATCCTATTTTTTCAACGTCCTTGCGTAAGTATACTTCCATCTCATGCTCCTTTTGATGATCAATTATGTTTTGGCCTTTAATAGATATTTTCAGTATAACTTAAAAAAAAAGAGTTGAAAATAAAGGATTTTATCCAAAGTAGGTAAAATTACCCACGTTTTTGATTTTTTTGCTCAAAAACCTCTCGTTCCCGTGCTAATAACCCAAGGTATGAGCTAGTACGAAGCGCTGAATGAACAACAATAATGAGGGCTGTCATTATAATAAGGATCATAAGCACCAAGGAACCGGCACGAAATGTATTGTTTTTCACGTTTTTTCCTGCTCTAGAATGGCAACATAACAAATAACTGGGCTTTTGGGATTGGATTGTGATGTAAGACTGAGTTCTATCCCCACAATATGGTCGTTATTTTTTTCAATGGCAAAAACCGCCTGAGCAATACCATGAGCTATAATACTTGCTGTGGATTTTTTCCAACCTTTATCATATATGCCCTCTTTTCTGTTGAGGCGATTACCAGAAAAACACCATCCAATATCATGATCATCCTGATGCCAAATAAGTTCATGAGGCGTAATCAATTTCCAATCATATTTGCACCCTCTTTTTGTGCGTATGTCACGAACAAAAAGATCAGATGCAATATGGAGCGCTATAATCGATTGACATTTACGCATTGCAGAAAGAGAAGGAATAATAAGTGATGTTATTATGTGACAAGAAAAAAGTGTTATCAATGAAAAAAGCATAAGATAGAGTAAAAATGATAACAGAGAAAATCCTTTTTGATTATTCATGTGAATAGCTCTGTCTTTTTACAAGGGCTCTTTCTTTTTCATTACGTGTAGTAGAAAAGCTTTCAATTCTTTGCAACGCTTTCTGTTGCGTGCTTCTAACTTCAATTATATAATGGGTAATAATTAAAATAAAAAAAATTGATACTGACAATCCAACAATTAACTCAATAAGGAGAAATCCATTCTTAGGTTTCATTACTCTACGCACCTTCGAAAAATAATAGTTTTGAGTTAAAAAGTTATGTAGACTATACCGATAAAGTAAAAATTGATGCAATAGATCAGTAGCATTAAATGACATAATAAAGAAAAGGTATCCATTATGACGTGTCGCACCCTATTTTTTAATATAATATTCAGCATATTTTGCTGCGTCTATTCGCCTACAGTAGTAGCAGGCATGACAATGCCAAATATGGAAGATTTTGAAAAAGAACTTGCAGAAGCTAATAAAGCAATAGAGGAATATGTCGCAAGTCTTCCCCCTGCAGAGCAAGCTGCATTTAATCAGCAGGTAGAAGAAATGTCGCAAATGTTTGAAAACATGAGTGAGGATGAATTTGAAAAATTCCTCGGTGAAATGTTTGCTGATGAGCCAATGATGATGGAACCAAATCCATTTGACATTGCTCAACCGATAGCACAAGAGGAAGTTGTTGAAGTTGTTTTAAGTGCAGAAGATAAGAAAAAAGTTGAAACAGCTCTTGCAATACTTGATGATATTATTACGCAATCCAACTTATTTATGGTTATTGTTAATAGTTCAGCAGATTTGCCAAATCGCATCAATCTATGGGCAAAAAAAGGTGATATCACCAACTGGCAAAATGGATCAGATTGGGAAGTTTTCAAAAAAGAACTAGAAATATTTATCCAAAAACTTTATCGAGCAGAAGAACAAGATCTTACAACTAAAAAATATAAATATCTCCTTGAGTTGATTGCTGATGAAGCATTGTACAATAATCTTATCCAACTGCAAAAAGAACTCAAAACTCTTGTTCCAGCCATTAATATTCCTGAATTTAATATTCAAAAATTAAGTGCTCAATCAAAAAAAGCAATAAAAAACATTCTCGCAAAGTACACTGAGAGTTTTTATTTACTTACCATCCCAAAAGCGCTTGATACTCTTTTTGAAAAATATGCACCAGAAGAAGAAAAAATACGTGCCGCTGAAGAAAGTGCTACACAGAGAGCTCTTGAAGCTTCAAGAATGACACGAACACCTGCAGCGCACACTGAGGCCGGCACAGAATACGAAGCGGGATATGGCGATTATTATGGTGGCTATGGATATCCTGATTACGGATATTCTGATTATGGGTACGGATCACCTTACGACCATGGCTATACTCCTGATTATGGTTCATATGGGTCTGATTATGGTACTGGAGCAGGCAGAGGCGGCAGTGGTGGTGGAAAAAGCGGTGGCGGTGCAACTGGAGGTGGAGCAGGAAAAACAGAAGGTGAAAAAGATTCAGAAGAAACAAAAGAAACAAAAGATAAAAAAGGCAAAAGTAGAGCTGAACAGTTCATACCTAATTATGAAGTTGAACGAGCTATCGCTGATATTAAAAGCAATCTTGAGGCTATTAAAGCAGCTTTCTCAGACAAAGAGGACAATCCAACAAAACTTGCAGATCTTGCCAAATATATCAAAGAAGATGATAGCGTAGATGTTATACTTGCTGGTGCTACTTTGCCAACTACAGTAGATAAAGGAATATCTACGATCATCAAATCCCTCAAAAAAATAAATGACAAAAAACTTAATGCTGATGATTTGGCTCACTACCAAAAAGAAATCAATAAGTTTTTTGATGCGAATAAAAAAGAACTTGAAGGCTTGCGTGATTCTATAAATACTTTTGAAGCCCCAACAAAAGAAGAAAAAGAAGCCGCTGCAGCTTATGCTAAAAAACGTCCCGGAGCAGAACAAAGTAAAAAAACTGATATAGCAACTCTTTCAAAAGAAAAACAATGGGCTTACTTTGGTGGCGGTGATGATCTTCTTGATGAAGACAATAAGCTCAGGAAAGATATTACATCCAAGGTATCTTTATTTGATATCAGAAACAACATCAAAAAACTTTTTGAAGATGTAAAAAGTTTTACAACTAAAAAAGCTCCTGTTGCAAAAAAAGAGCCTGCAATAACTCCAAAAAAACCTGCGCAAGAATAACAACATATCTTGTTTAATAAAAAGAGGCCTGCATTAACCGCAGGCCTCTTTGTTATCTTACTATCTTCTGACACCGTCTACACAGATCATCAGGATCACTTGTAACATCCCATTGCCAACAACGAGGACATTTTACACCATCTGCATGTTCAACGCGTGCAAGCAACCCTTTTAATTCTGTTTCTTCGAGATTGCTAGCACTTGATAACACAGTACATTGGGAAACAATTAAGAATTCTTTTAAAAAGCTTTCAACACTTTCATCTTTTTCATTCAAAGCTATGAAAAAGTTATTCATCTTATTATAAAAATCTGCTTCTGGATTAATATACAATGTTACTTGAGCTTCTAATGAATGTTTAACAACTTGTTTTTCACGTTGCAGTTCAATTGCTTTAAGCAATGCGGATCGCATATTTTTGAGTACTTCCCAAACATCTTCATGTGTATGCCGCGATGCAATCTCTTCCATTTTATAGGTAGATGCAGTAGGAGTAATATGCTGAAGTACTCGTGGTTCATGCATAAACCTTCTTTCAGCCAATTGTTCCCAAACATTCTCCATAACAGTAAACTTTTGCAAGTGAATAGAATCAGTTTTACCTTTTTGATATTCATCAGATAACTGTTCTGCAGTAAACGACAAAATTGGCGCCATGAGCTTTGTTAATGTATCGAGCATATTGGTACATACTGTTTGTGCAGAACGTCGCTCTAAGCCATCTTTTTTTTCAACGTATAATCTATCTTTTACAATATCCAAATAAAATGCACTGAGATTAATTGAGCAGTAATTACCAAGCAAATGGAACACGCGTGTAAAATTATATTCTGTATACGCGTGAATAACTTCTTCATTTAGTTCAAAAAGTTCTTGTAATGCATACTGATCGATGGCATTCATTTTTTCAGCTAGAACAGCATCTTTTGACATATCAAAATCATTAATGTTAGAAAGCAAGAATCGACATGTATTGCGTATTTTTCTAAATACTTCTTGCACATTTTTAAGTAAAATCTCAGAAACAACCGGATCACCCGAATTGTCGATACTTGAAGCCCATAAACGCAGTCCATCTGTACCTATATTGCCAATTATTTCCTGAGGAGAAACAACATTACCCAATGATTTTGACATTTTGCGACCTTGCGCATCAACTGTATATCCGTGAGTTACAATTGTTTTAGTACATGGTGTTTGTTCAATAATCATGCTCGTGAGCAATGAACTTTGGAACCAACCACGATGCTGATCTTTACCTTCAAGATACATGTCAGCTGGATAAGCAAGTGCAGGATTTTTTTGCAATACTGCATAGTGGCTTATTCCAGAATCAAACCACACATCAAGAATATCTGTTTCTTTATGCAATACACCTGTTGTGCATTGTGGACAAGTAGTAGATGCATATTTAAGAGACTCCACTGGTATTGTGTCCCAATATTCAATACCTTTTTGTGCAACATGAGTAGCAATTTCATCAATAAATTCTTTATTTGTATATGCATAGTCACATGCATCACAAATAAGAGCAGTAATTGGAACTCCCCATGTACGTTGACGAGATAAGCACCACTCAAGTCTACCTTCTATTGTTGCTTCAAAACGATTGTGAGATGCTGCAGGAAGCATATTAATGCGTGAAACTGCCTCGCATGCTTTTTCTTTAAGATCATTCTTTGATAAATCACAGAACCATTGTTTAGTTGCACGGAAAATTAATCCACCACGGCAACGCCAACAGTGCGGATACGAATGCTTAATGCTTGATTTGAGTAAAAGTTTGTTTGCATCAAGTAATTTTTGAATTACCCAGCCTTGCGCATGAGCAACAGACATCCCAGCCAACTCTTGCGGTTCAATATCTTTTGTATAGTGTCCATCAGGAGTAATTGGAGAGTAAATTTCTAAATTGTTTTTTACTCCAACTTCATAATCAATGGGCCCTACACCAGGAGCACTGTGCACACATGCAGTACCATTGTCGGTAAGCACAGAATCATCTACCAAAACCGGAACAAAAAAGTTATCAATAAATGGATGTGCTACTTGAGCATCTGATTCTATGAGTGTTTGCGAATTAAACTCAGCAACTACATTTTTTGTAATGCCAAGTAATTCTACTATTTTTTCAGCAAGAGATTTACCGACAACAACATAATTATCAGCTGTTTCAAGAACGACGTAATCTGTGTTTGGTTTTAACAAAACTGCACGGTTGAGTGGTAAGGTCCACGGAGTTGTTGTCCACACAAGCAGGCTCATTGGCTTATTTTGTAATTGGGGAAACAATTTTTCA
Source organism: Candidatus Babeliales bacterium (assembly GCA_035288105.1). Classification (NCBI taxonomy): domain Bacteria; class Candidatus Babeliae; order Candidatus Babeliales; species Candidatus Babeliales bacterium. The sequence goes on along the minus strand of DATEAY010000036.1, from coordinate 4,114 downwards.
CAAACATCTTTTGCTAAAGTAAAAAGCACATACAGTGATGGATCTTTGCGGTCATGATATTCAATTTCAGCTGATGCAAGCACAGTTTGACACGAAGGACACCACGGTACTGTTTTATTTTTGCGCTCGATATAACCCTGTTGCACAAGAATTCCAAACGAACGCAAAATGTCAGCTTCATAGCTGAAATCCATAGTAAGATACGGATGATCCCAATCCATAAGTACACCAAGTTGCTTAAATTCATGTCGTTGAATATCAATCCATTTATTGGCATATTCCCGACAAGCTTTTTTGAGAGCATCGCCTTGCAATTCAGGATTTTCTTTTTTTACTGCAAACTCAATGGGTAAACCATGACAATCCCAACCAGGAGTTACGGGAACGTGTTTTCCCATCATGCGCTGCGATTTGGTGACAATATCTTTCAAAATTTTGTTATATGCATGTCCAATATGAGTGTATCCATTTGCATAAGGAGGACCATCATGCAAAATAAATTTTTCTTCACCCTTATGCACTGTGAATGCTCTATGATATAGATTTTCATTTTCCCAGCGTTTTAATAATGCTGCATCATCTTCTTTATGATTTGAACGAATTGGAAAATCTGTATGTGGTAAATTAAGAGTATCCTTGAAACTTTTTTTTTGATTTTCTACTTTTTCCATTATCTTGTTTCCTTAGCTCTAAAACTCATTTAATTTATCCAATAGAAATTATTTCCCTATATAGTATAGCGTTTTTCAAAAAACAAACAATTATAAAAAAACAGCTCCTCCTGCAAAATTATGTTGTAATAATCGCTCAAATTATAATATAGTGAAAACCAATGTCTCAGTAATCTTTTATAAAGAAAGGAAATCGAAGAAATAAGGAATATACGCAAATAAGTGAGGTAGTATTGTTATTATTTATAAAAAGGTACAAAAAATGTCGCACAAATTATTTTTAAAGCAATCTAGTATTTTAATTACTGGTATTGCATTGCTATCATTTTCATCAGTCAGACCCGAAGACTTTGATCAAGCCGAAACAAGAGCATGTGCCCATTCATGCGATAAATGGAAAGCAAAAACACGTAATGTAGGATACCCTCAAGATGAACTTCCAGTTCCTATAACACACTGCCAAGATAGGCAGTTGGCAATTTTCGCAGATACCCTCATTTCGCACGGGGCGGCTGCCGAACCAACGCTTGCTGTTCATCCATTTTTCCCTAATATTCTTGTTGCTTCTTGGCAACAGGATAGAATTGATAACAGTGGAGCATTATTAGCCGGCATAGCTTACTCATTTGATGGTGGAAAAACATGGCACAGAACAACCGTTCCTGCTGTGCAAACTCTCACTCAATTCTGTACAGGCGGTTACATTGATCGTGTAAGTGATGTTTGGTTAAGTTTCTCAAGAGGGTTAAGTGAGGAAGAAGTACTGTACCTCATTTCATTACCATTCAATATTACTGAAAATTTGAATACATTAGATCAACAAGGTGTTGCTGCTAATATCTCACCAGATGGAGGAAAAACATGGAATGGCCGTCAAATGTTGGGCACAACCCAGGATGCATTTAATAAGCCTGGCTCAATATTGCTTCCATTTGATGATAAACCTTCTGTAACAGCTGATCCAAATATTCCACAAAATGCTTATGTGGTTAGAGAACGCTTTGATACTGTATTCAGTGACCATGCTCCGGTACTTTTTAACCGTACCGTTGATGGAGGTTTAACATGGTCCGATTTTACTGTAATTTATGATCCTCAACTCGATACAAGTACTTTACCACTCGTAGCAAACTCAACATTTAACAACATTATTGTTGTGCTGCCAGACTGTATTGCTTGTCCATTACAAGGAAATCTCTTAAACTTTATGACACGGACACTTGTAGATCCAAATACAGGAGATAGCTATTTTGATATTGCTCTCATTAGATCAACCGATTTTGGACTTACATGGGATACAGAAGCGACAGTTGTTTTACCAGCCGTAAAAGCTGAACCTAATGGTGAAGCTACTGTATTTACAGGAGGCTATACATACGACATCAATGGTGATAGGACAGGAGGAGTAGGCACACTCATGAGAACAGCTGAGTCGGATGTATTTGATGTCAATGTCAACCGAAGCAATGGAACGATCTACGTTACATTCCAAACAACTCAATTTAGAGAAGATTTCCTTCCTCAAATTGGCTTAGTGGTTTCTCGCGATGGAGGAGTTACTTGGACACCGCCAGTCAGAGTTAATCGTACACCACAAAATTCACCAAATCCACAAGCCTTTACGCCAGCTATTGCAAGTACAGAAAGTGGTGATGTTGCAATACTGTTTTCTGACTTCCGTAAGAGCAATAACGCTGTTCCTACAACAGATCCTAAAACAAAAACCAACACATGGCTTGATATCTATAAAGATATTTATCCTCTTCCAGGTAACACAGGTGTTGGATTAGATTTTGTTCAAGAACTAAGACTCTCTAAACATTCATATATTGCTCAAAATGGACCTGTTACAACTTCAGGGGTAATGACTAACGGAGATTATTCATTCCTCGTTGCACAGGGCAGAGATTTTTATGCTGCCTTTACACAAACACACAAGGGACCATTTACTCCACCAGAAGTCTTTTTTGTTGATCCAGTTACTGGATTCAAACTTTTTGTTGATGATAACTTCCGTCAATCTCCTTACGTTAGTGTGATAAAGCGTAAAAATAACCACTAAACACTTTGTAGTAACAAAAAAAGAAGGTCTAGCATGTGCTTAGACCTTCTTTTTTAATATCTTATTAATTTTATGCTTATTCCATCGGTGTTGGTGGTTTTTTGCCACGGAATATACTTGCTATCAATGATAAAACAAATAAAATAAGGAAAATAAAGAAAAGTATTTTTGCTATATCAAACGACATACCGGCAACGGTAGAAAAACCTAAAAAACCAGCAATAATTGCCAGCACTAAAAAGGTAATAACCAAGTGCATCATAACGCTACTCCTATAAGATTAATAAAACTTGTTTTTCGACCATATCATAAAAATAAATCGAAAATATAGAAAAAAGCAATTTATTCTTAATGTATTCCTTTTTTAACATTAAATTTTTAAAACCTAAAAAAAATTGTTTTTCTTTGGTTTTTTATATTAACATAAAAGTGAACTCGTTATGCGACAATATGTATAGTGAATAAATTATGCACATGATGGGTTATAAAATGAAAAAAGCTCGCTGAATTTTTTACATGTTTTACGTAAGCTATTAATAACCTTTGGAATTATTCTCATCCATTCCAATTGCACCGCAACTATATAACGCCAACAATAATACCACTACCTTATTTTTCATTCTATCTTCCTATACGCCTGAATTGTGTAGTTACATTTATCCCATATAAAATTCTGCATTCCCCCAGGCAAACTACTCCATGTGTTTGTTAAATCAGATAGTGCATCATCCTTTTCTTTTGAAGAAAATGTTGTAGCAATATTATCCAATAAAAAACAAGGACTAGTAATGGTTTTTGGCAATTTTGCAACTTGTAAACGCATGCCAATCATGCGCAGTAAAATAACTTCTTCTAATGATCCTGCGATATATCTCGCAAAAATCCGTACTTTCTTATCACCACATCCTGTTGCTAATAACTTATTATCCGGTGAAAATGCTACTGAATTGACACAATCATCATGATTTAATACTGCAATGCACTCTTGTGTTGCTCCATTAAAAATCCGTGCTTTCTTATCACTACATCCTGTTGCTAATAACTTATTATCAGGTGAAAATGCTACTGAGTAGACATAACGACCATGATCTAATACTGCAATGCACTCTTGTGTTGCTCCATTAAAAATCCGTGCTTTCTTATCACCACATCCTGTTGCTAATAACTTATTATCAGGTGAAAATGCTACTGAATTGACACAATCATCATGCTTTAATACTGCAATGCACTCTTGTGTTGCTCCATTAAAAATCCGTGCTTTCTTATCATCACATCCTGTTGCTAATAACTTACTGTCTGGTGAAAATGCTACTGAATTGACACAATCATCATGCTTTAATACTGCAATGCACTCTTGTGTTGCTCCATTAAAAATCCGTGC
>DATEAY010000035.1 GCA_035288105.1 Candidatus Babeliales bacterium | reverse complement strand
AGCAAACTTTTGGAATTTTATCGTGGTTTCGTGGTCTCAAATTTTGTTGGAACAAGCTAATTGAAGCAAGGACTTCCTTGCTTCAATTAGCTTGTTCTTATAGGCTTTTTAAGATGGCTGGAATTTTCGGATAAGCTCTTATATAAAAAAATAATTTTTCAAAAGCTGCTTCATATGCTAAATTGATGCCGTTCAATTTTGTTACACAAAACCACATTTTACAAAAAAAAGGGTCAGTCGATGAAAAGCACACACGTTTTATCATTTCTTTTAGTTACCAGCACCGTAGCCAAGGCCATGGAAAACAACCAACTGGTTAATTATAGAGCTATTCATCAATCACTCAGGGATGATTATAAAAATTATGCAATCAACCGGTTAAAAGAATACAAAAAAAGCGATAGCATCGATATGAATGAGCTGATTGAAGTTGGCAACACCATGACAAAATCAAAAGATGTTATACAACAGCTGTTACACTGGGATATAAAGGATAAAGATCAAAATTGTTTTATGCATATCGCAACAAAAAAATCAGATGTTCCTTTGGTCGAATGGTTATTCCTGCAAGGTGATAAAAATTTTGTGTACGTGAACGCAGATCAAGAGTATCCTCTCGATATATGCATTAAACAGCTATTGCCAACTGTCATTGACTCTGGCACAAAATCTCGTCAAATATTTAATCTTATGGTACCGCATATAGCAAAACTTTCAAAATATGATAAATTTAAACAATTGTGCCTCAAAAAAATCATTGCACTACAACTCAAACATAAAAGATGCAACAGTAACTTTGCTATTGATAAAGAACTATTGCAATCACTCGTTCCCCAAGCATTACTAGCACAACAACCATCAGTACTCTCTCTAATATATAAAGAAACAATTGATGAAACCGATGGCAGCACATTAAGTCACATTTTGGTAGAACAAGAAAATCCAGATGAATTATATGAGCTCGCAAAAGCTGATCAAATTTCTTGGTTAAAAAACAAAAACGGATTCAATTCATTTGATATAGCAGCAGAAAGATTCCGTGAAGCTATTCAAGATATAGCGCTTGTTGGTGCGAATGCGGAATCTATTACCAAAAGAGGATGCTGCCTCTATATTTTAATGCATTATTTACGCAATGCGGAAATTAAAAAATATGATAGCAAACAGGGGTTGTTTTATGGTGATTTGTCTGTACAGGATTTTGGTAATTGTTGCGAAAAGCATGTATTGAAATAAACAACTTTTGCATAAGAAAGAATCTACTCAATGAAAAACATTCATGTTTTATCACTTATTTTATGTATGCATTCTACGACATATAGCATGAACCTTTGGGATGCTATAGCAAAAGATCAACCCAAACAAAATAGTCTACTCACAGCAGAGCAAGAAGAAGAACTTTGGCGTAACCTAGAAAAAAATCTACACAATGTGCCCCTTAAGCAAAACAATCAAAATGCAGTAAACATATCTCAATCTGTTCAAAAAGAAGACCAATCCATTGCACCAAAACAAAACAAATACCTAAAAACAAGAACCCCCAAACAAAAGCTTCAATTAAGTCCTGTTACCAATAAACAAAATAATCAACCAGCTCTTCCTTATTGGGGTATGCATAGCCAATTGGTAAACGATTATAAAAATATTTTAAAAAACAAATTAGAAGAATACAAAAAAGCTGATATCAGTATAACACCATGGAGTATGCATAAACTGATTAAAATCGGCACGGCTATAACAAAACAAAATCTTCTAACATTAAAATCTACTATTCATACAATATGCGATAAAGAACATAATACTTTTTTGCATCATGCAGTAGAAAAAAATGATGAATCGACAGCGATTGTGAAAAACATACATTGACAAAGGCTATTTAGATGAAAAGTATGTATATTTTTTCAATTCTTATATGTATCAACGCTACCTTGCATGCCATGAAACAAAACAATCAATTAGCCCTTCCTAATTGGAGAGGCATGCACAATCAGTTGTGTACTGATTATAAAAATATTTTGAAAAACAAATTAGAAGAATACAAAAATGATTTCAGTATAACGCCATGTAATATGGATGAACTTGTTAAAGTTGGCCAGATCATCACAAAAGTAGATAAAAAGGTTCTATTAGACGGCTATATATATATGACCAAAGATAATTATGAACGACATAATTACTTCATGAATATCGCGGTAGAAAAAGATGATTTATCAACAATAAATTGGTTATGTGCAAACAATCCGCCTTTTTTTAGATTTTACAATAAAAATAAAGAAAATCCTCTTGATCAGTGTATTAAAAAGTTACTACCAAGTGCGACTAATAAACCAAGCAATAAGATTACCCAACAAATATTTGATTCTATGCTCACTTGCATGGCAGAACAATATTTACCTGCTGATTCAGGCTACGATACATACAAGGAAAAATGCCTAATCGATATCATTGCCTTGCAGTTACGGTATACAAAATTCGGCAGAAAATTTATTGTTAATTCAAACGCATTAACAAAGTTACTGCCCAAACCCAAATCTAAACCCTTATCACTTCAGCTTGCTCTTAAGTATAAAAGAGAAGCACTTTCTAGTTACTATAGAGAAGCAATCGATAAATTAGATGGTCGTACATTCACCCATGTTTTCGCATCACAACAAAATCCTGATGCCTTATGCGAACTCATTGAAAAAAAACGTGCATCTTTTGCAGAAGATGCGTATAACCACACCGCACTTGATTACGCCCTTTTAACTTTACGTCACCATACCCAAAACGAAACAAGTCCAGAAGCTATCCAAAAAGCTAGTTGCTGTGTATACATTTTACTCAACCATGCAAAAAGCCTTGCGCTAGAAAATGCTCAAGTAACATATTTGCATGAGCTTTATGCATCTGACATTTCTGATTTTGGTCCCTGTTGTGACAAACATACATTTTCAAAGGCTGTTTAGATGATCAGTACTCTTAGAGCTTATCCGAAAATTCCAGCCATCTTAAAAAGCCTATAAGAACAAGCTAATTGAAGCAAGGAAGTCCTTGCTTCAATTAGCTTGTTCCAACAAAATTTGAGACCACGAAACCACGATAAAATTCCAAAAGTTTG
>DATEAY010000034.1 GCA_035288105.1 Candidatus Babeliales bacterium | reverse complement strand
TAAAATCAAACCAAAAAGCTATAAATTTTGTTAAAATAAAGTCTGGAGTACCGCCTATCCAAAAACCATTTGTTACCTTTTTGACCAATTTTGACCATGCCTACCCCAGACCGATAAGATCAACAACCCGCATTTGTGCATAATTCTATAATTTATTTTTGCCTTTTCTTCAGTTTATCTATAAAAATCATGTATAATAGAAACAGGGTAATTCAAAGTTAAGTGAATGGCGGCTGAGGACAGAGTACTTATTATGAAACATTGTAATATATTATACGCTATCGTGATAAGCACAGTGACGATCTTTTGCCCTGCGTGGGGTATGGATGAACCTGAAAGTATGGAGTGGATGACTCAATCAGCATTTCATCCAACCGGAACATCTCAACCACCCAAAAAAGTTGTTCAACAAAAAACGACAGCCTCAATCAGTAGCCTCATTACCAATGCAAATGAATCTATTAAATCTAACAATTCACTTGATGCTCTAGAAAATCTAAAGACATCTCTTATTGAAGATCCAAATAAACTGATAAACTCTATTTATTTTAAAATATCTGATCCAATCCTAAACTACGAATCTTATCCCAGCCCTGAACAGCAAGTAACCAAAGAAAATGTTCAGGATTTAAAAAAAGCAATTTACAACAGCTACTTTACGAAAAATCCTGGTAACTTATGCCAAGAACTTCAAACCACTATTTTTCCAGCTATAAATCTCAACAATGATATGCAACCTTACTATATTCAGGATGCTCAATCACTTTTGGAAATTTTGGCTAATTCCGGAGCTAATAAAAAAATCGCTGATTATCTTGCAAAAGAACTTACAAAACTATCTACTTTAAGCAGTAAAAAACCTAACGCAATAAACTATATCACTAGTGAAATATATTATATTCTCAGGGTTCTTTGTAAAGAAAATATCACAACGATAATTCAAGAAATTAATCAACAAAAACAATTGAATTCTTTAAGCAAAATAAAAATCTTAACAACATTGCATGCTCTTACAAAGCCAAGTCCAACCAACCAAAAAGAATTTGCTCGTTGGCTAAACAATAAATATAAGATCGAAGAAGAAATAGATAATCAAAAAAAAGCAATTGAAAAACAAAAAGTATTAAAAAAATTAAAGAACTTAAAAACTAAGCTCGCTTTAGAAGGTGAGTATTCAATTGATGAATTACGTGAATATCAAGAAACCTTAGAACAATATATTGTCAATCTACAAAAGCCAAAAACTCCTACTGAAATAGCACAAAAAGCAAAGGCAGAAGCAACATTAAAAAATATTTCTGCCAAAATAGCGGCTAAAAAAGTTAGCTCAATAAGGGAACAACAAGGCATAATACAACAACTACTACAACAGGAAACTGCTCAAGCTAAAAAATTAGAACAACAAAGAACTGAATTAACTTATGAAAAAACTCAAATCAGTCAAGAAATAGCAAAACTTCAAGAACAAACTGTCGCTGAACAAAATAGACCATTTTTACAACAAAGGCTTGATGCGCTACAAGATGCACTTATTACTGACTTAAAAACCCCAAAACCAAAAGATCTATTCTATATCAACCATTTTAAGACAATATCTAAAAATATTAGTGAACTTAAGAAACTGCAGATACAGTATCCCGATGATGTGCTCACAACCGCTTTACTGACTCAATATACAAACAAATTAGAGACTGATGGAAAACAATACATTGATACAGCAATCCCTACACTGCCAACAAATGTCTTGTTACAGACTATAGATAAATATTTTCCAGAGAATGATGATATTTTGAAACCATATTCTGAGATCGTAACAAAAAAATTGATAGCAAAAATATCGGCTCAAACAATATTGGATGAATGGCTTTCAGACAAACCATTCGAATACAATCTCGAGACCACATTTGAAAACATCAAACAATTAATAGCCGATATGGAACTTTTAAGTGAACGAATGGAACTTTTTTCCGAAAAGGACATATCTCAGATAGAGAACGTGATTAACAAAATTAACTTAAAATTAACTATTGTAAAAACATGCGATATGCTACAACATCAAGAAGATATGGACACCATGGGCATTATGGGTAGTATTATAAAAATTTCAAAAAATCTTAATAATTTACAAGAAAATGACTTGTATTTTATTCAAGGATGTATTGGAAAATCTACAAGACTAATGGGTTTTTTAATCGACAACTTTGAAACCTTCTCCACAAGACTTCAATTAAGTGAAAATCAAAAAAATACATTTATAGAAGCTTGTGAAACAATTAGAAAGAGAATTCCTGATTTCCCTGTACCAATAACAATATCTCAGGCACCAATACCTGTTCATGAGCAACCTCAAGTACCAATCCAACCAGTAGGTCAACCTATTCCATTGACAACAACACAAGATCAAGTGCCTACACCTGTCGTACCAGCAGGACAAGTAGCGACGCCTGCAGCACCACCACAGGCGCAACGACAACAAGAACCAGTAGAAATAGATCAACTGCCAGTTGCTCCAGAACAACAACAAACGCCACCAACTATTTTTGGAAGAATCACGGCTGTATTTACATACGTATGGCAAGGTATTACTAATTTCTTTGGTACAATTGCTTCATGGTTTGGATGGGGAGCGGGAAGTTAATAAAAAAAATTAATAAAAAAAAAGCGAGTAAGTAATGAAAAACCGTAAGCAGGCCCACACATTATTGATTGTAACACTAACAATATTTGCGTCTGCTTATGGAATGGATGAGCAGAAACAATCTGACAAAAAAATCAGACAACAACTGTCAAGCCCTCCTAAAAAAACAATTAGAGGCACGCCACGAAAAAAAATACCTGTTCTTACCGCTCAAGAAAAATCAACGATAGTTCCTTCACCAACGTCAACATCCATTCTTGATCTTGATGAAAATAGTTCATCAAGGGATATTGCCAAATATTTAGAACAAAGCATACATACAACTGAAGCTCTCATAAAAACATTACAAAACCAAACACCGTCAGACACCACTCACATAGTGCAGCTCATATCTACTAGATCTCTAAAAAAATCACTCCTTACTGCTGCACAACAAAATATTATTTTAAGAGAACCAAGGCAACGTTCAGTTAATCCAAAAGAACTTGCCGAATTAAAAATAATTTTTATTCACAGCATTATCAATATCGCAAAATTATTAAATCCCAAAGGTCAGGCACAACTTACTCTCGATGATAATGATCGCATTGCTATTATTAAACTAAAAGATCATCCTTTTTTACTACACCATCAAAGCGATTTAAAAGAACTGTCATTACAACTAAAAAATTGGAATGAATTTCAACAAGCGTATGAATTTATTTATAGCATTGTACCTGAGTTCCCTCTCCTTGATCCTTCGCATCCTCAAAAGATTGTAAATGACCCAATCCCGTTATCCGAATCAGTACCAACTAATGGCCCCGGACAAGCAGTATCAGCACTAGAAGGTCAACAACCAAATCAAGTAACTCCACCAGCTGTAATAACTAAACAGATTAGTGAACCACAAGAAAAAAAACTTGAACTACTTCAAGTACCAGATTCAACAACAGCAACAACCCAACCCGCAATACAGCTGCAACCACAAGAGAAAGAACAGATACCAACAATGGAATCTTCTCCCGCAAATCCTTTGCGTGTCTGGCTTAAACAACAATATGATAAGTTGTACGACTTCTACAATCTTGCTCCAAGCTTTGGCGATATCATGTGGTTGATCGTGAGAAAAATGTTTAATATCCCTTCTGCAGAAGAAGAGCGAGAAGCTGAGGGGAGAAAATATGATGCACAGAGAATGGGTCATCGCATTCAAAATCTTTTTTAGTACATCAAGAAACGTGATACTTGCTTGCGAAACTTCTGTAAATCTTGAGTAACTTTTTTAAAAAATGATTGTTCAGAAAGTGCTCCAGCTATCACATCTTGCACACTTTTTGTTCCTACCGCTTTATTAAACGCTGCTGAAAAAGAAAACGGTATCTCTTCTTTTTTAAACAACTGCAACATCGCAATAAACAACTCAAATGCATGCACTTTACTCATATCAGCAAATTCTAAACGTAACCCTTTGCTTGTACGATTGTTTTTTGGATTAGTGTGATCATACAAAAAACTTTTTACGCCAAAAGAACCGAGCAACGCTTGCAGCTTCTGCCACACTTCAGGCTGTACATTCATTGTTTCTGGCAATGTAATGCAACGGAAGGCCATTGGTGTACCAACCCCAACATCAAACGGTTCTATTTCTCCCAACAATCCTAAAAAACTATAGCCATAACACGATTGTAGCGATTGTAAATTTGGTGATAATTGATGTATAAAATTACCGGCAAATCCTTGTGAACGGTTATACCCACTCATTGTGATTACATACAATGTTGCAGGTTTTTCCAACACATGCTTGTTAAAATACTTTGCTAATTCACCAATAGTCATGCCGTGCCGCAATGGAATTGGTGCAATTGAAATGAATGAAATAAGATCAGGTTCTACGAGTGGACCTTCCATAACACTACCCAATGGATTGGGGCGATCAAGCACCACAAATGGTTTGTTGTATTCTTGGGCAATTTTCATAGTGCTGAGCAATGTAGAAATATAGGTGTAGTGACGCATACCAGAATCTTGAATATCAAATATCAAAAAATCAATAGCGTTCATGTATTCAGGTGCTATCATTTTCCCTGAGCCGTTGCCATACAAACTAATAACTGGTGTGTGTGTTTGTGTATCAACAGAATCATGCACATCACGTTCTGCAAGAATACCGTTCAAGCCATGTTCCGGTGCAAAAATATATTGTACTGGAATATGGTGTTTCGTAAGAATATCGACTGTTCGCTTTCCTTTCTGATCAACTCCTGTTTGGTTGGTGATCAAACCAGCAAGACATTTTTCTTTTTTTTTATGAGGACAGACTTTTTTAAGTAATGACACAGGAATATTTTCAATACCAAGTTTAAAGGTGGTTTTTGAGTACACACAAAAACCACCGAATAGGAAAAAAATAGAAATGATTTTTATGTACAATACTTTTTTCATAACGGCTCCCATTATTTATAGATTTAAGCATAGGACTGATCTATACTAATCATCAACAAAAATAAATTAAGGAACTACATGAAAAAATTTAATCACCTATTTCTTTCAACATTATTATGTTGTTCAAACACACTTATCTCTCGCGAAACACCTGCCATATTCCAAGAAGTACGCGCTGGCAACAAAGAGGCCATTAGAAAGCGTATTGAAAATTGCGAAAATTGTGCAGAAAAAGATGATAACGGTAACACTCCGTTACATATTGCAGCACAAGAAGGACAAGCAGACATAGTAGATATGCTTACAACAGAACCAGATTACGCATATTGGGGAAACTGGATCTATTCATTTTTATATATACCAACATTGCCTGATAAAAATGGAAAAAATAATGATGGCAACACTCCTTTGCATTGCGCACTAGAAGAAGGGAAAACGGACGCAGCAGAATGTTTGTTACAAAAAAACGTAGATAAAAATGCAACTAACAGAGAAAATCTAACACCTGCATTTATGCCAGTCAAAAAAGATAAATCAGAAATGATACCATTTCTGGAAAAACACAGACTTATTGAACAAACAATAAACGGCAACACTCAGCTGCACTATGCAATACAAACAAACAAGCCACGCATGGTAGAAAAGCTCGCAGAAAACCCTGCGCTTATACACAAAAGAAATAATGAAGGAAAAACCCCTGCTATTGTTGCAACAGAAACACAATATGCATACATGTTAGAAATTTTAAGAAGAAAAGGCGTCGATCTTAATATTCCTGGATATAACGGCCTTAGACCAATACACAACGCTGCGCACCAGGGAAATAATAATGCTCTTCTCTATTTACTAAAGAATGGTATTGACGTTGACACTACTGATGATAAAGGCAACACTTCCTTATTCTATGCTGCTATGCACAACCAAGAAAAAGAAATGAATCTTTTATTGGAACACGGCGCCAACATAAAACAACGCAATAATAACGGTGAAGACATTTTTATTTTTGCAGCACTCAGTAAAAATTCAAAACTTATTAATCGCCTCAAAGCAAATCCTGTTATTGATATCAATACACGCGATAACAATGGTCGAACGTCTTTTATGCTCTCAGTAATTAATAAAAATCACGATATTATGAGAGAACTTATGAGTATTGGAGTAAATACTCGTATTACTAATCACAATAACGAAAACGCACTTCATGAAACAGCAAAAAATGGCGATCTTATTGGCGCACGAATTATTCTTAATCACGATAAAAGAATGGTCGTTGATACCGATAAAAACGGTAATTCTCCTCTGTTTGTTGCAATACATTGCGGACAATCAGCTGTTGCACAGTTATTTATTGAACATGGAGCGTCTTTAATAACCCAAGATGGCAATACTCCTGCTCATACAGCTGTATTAACAGAATCTCTTACTGCATTGCGTAATGCGATAGACTATGATTCGCGCATGCTCTTGCAGATTAACAAAAACAACGAAACTCCATTTTTATATGCAGCACACCATGGAAACATTCAATTAGTAGATTTTCTGCTACGAGATAACGAATTTATCAATGGAGATTTCAAAAGAGCAATGAGTATTGCTTACGCAAATAATAACTATGCCCTACGCATCGCTCTAGAAAACAAAGATACTCAACGGAGAAGTACAGACAAGCTAATTCCAGGTAAAGGTATGGAACACAGAGATTTTGTCAGCAAAAATCATCAAGTTAAAGATCTCTTGCGTCAAAAAGGTGTAATAGTTTCGTACATACCAACAGTCCTCAACCGTCATTATTCAGAAGAAGAGCTGTATGTTATGACGGAAGCACAAAAAAAGGAAATCGCGCATCACTATGAAGAATGTGTAAACCAAGAAATAAACAGCAATAAAATACTATTAAATCTTCTTAAAAAAGAAGAAGACGAGCGTATGGCAGCACAAGCAGTAGGACACCTTTTAAAACAACAGCAACAAGAACTTGATCGCATTGCAGCAAAAAAACGCGCTGATGATGAAGCTGTAGCACGTGTTCAAGCGCACATTAGATTAGAACAAGTTCGTGCAGAAAATAAGCGTATTGAAGAAGAGAATAATAGACGTATACTTGCAGAAAAAAATGCAGAATTAAAACAAAAGCAGGAAACGTTAGTTGCACAACAAGATGCTGAATTGAAAAAATATCGTGAAGAAAAAGATAAACTTGAAGCATTCTCTGCGCAAGACAAGGCACTTAAAGCTCATGCAGCAGCAAAAGTTTTAGCGGATCAAGAACGTGCTCGCCAACAAAAACATAATCATGCTTTAGAAGGACAATTTATACCAGCTGATCTAAAAGCATCCGCTCCTCCTATGGAAATGGCACCAAATGCACCTCAAAAAGGAAAATGTGCTGCGTGTGGAGAAAATACTCACAGCAAACCATTACCATGCGTACAATGTAAGAAAAAATGTGCAGATATTTGTGCTAAATGCCTCAAACAATATAAAGGACAATGCCCTGCTTGCTGGCAAACAATAGGACAATTTACGCAAAAAGAACAAGGGGAATGTTATATTAACTTGGATAAAGTTTGTACAGAAACAGCAGGGGTTACTCCAGTACCTTCTGATTGTTGCAAAATAGGCAGTGAACGTATTTGCAAAGCATGTCTTAATCGATGTATTGAAGAAAACACCAAAAATAACCAATCCGGTTGCTGCCCTATATGCAAAACTGAACGTAAGCTTAATGAAAAAATAATAAAAATAATTTTAGCGCAAAAATAATACAAAAAAAGAAGAAGCCCCAATTTCTGGGGCTTTCTTTTTTACATCTCTATTTATTTCGTGGACAATCTTCATAAATCATTTTTTCACTATCACCATTTTCTTGAGATTTCCTATTAAATTCTTCTTTTATATGATCTAGCATTCCATCCGCCTGTGTAAGCCATTTTTGAGCAATTTCTCTAGAAATAACTCTAAGAATTGCAAAATGATATGATTCCATCCATTTTTCATATGCAGGCATAGCAACAAGTTCCCCTTCTTCAACGCAAAAACCTGGATACCGCGGCGTTATTTCAAAAATAATTTCTCCGTTTTCATTATTATACATCCATGCAGCCCACTGCCCACACGCCCATAGTTGATAATTATAGCCTATCCATATTTCATCTTCATCATAGGTTAAATTTGGATTTAACTGCCAAGTTTCGTCATCAGTATTCAATGCATATTTTAAACACTCATTATGCAAATACCCTAAATCATTCGTTAAAGATTTATGCAAACGCATCTCACCTTTTAAACTTTTCTCAAGAATATCCCTAAATTTCCGAATGCCATCTTCTAAGTGGTCATGAAGATTTAAAATGTATTCTCTGAATCCATCATAAAAACTAATCGTAATCTGACAAAAGCAAGGCAATGTTTCAAAAGGCATTTCCAAATCTACTACTAATCTTTCCGTATTACTTAATCTAAAAATAATATCATGCGGATGCATCAGCTTTTTCCTTGCTCTTTTCTTCTTTTTCCCATCTCTCAACATTGTCATTTATTTGCTTCACAATGCTATCTGCTTGCGCTAACCATTGCTCAGCCATTTCTTTTGATATCGTTGTTGTAAAATAAGGCTTGTAATCTTTAATCCATTCTTCATAGGGAATATAATTGAGCTCTTCATTTGGGTCAACATGCAAGTAAGGATAAAACGGTGTAACTTCCAAAATGATCGCTCCATTTTTATCGTTATAGAGCCACGTTACATTATTTCCACCAGCCCATAAATGATATCGCATACCGATCCAATCTTTATTTTTATCTCCATCTTCATAAAAAAAATTATCTGTAGCCGATAATTCATCTTCTGACCATAAAAAACGACAGAATTGGTTATATACAAAACCAATATCATCCAAAGATGAATCTAACAATAAAGAATGGCCTAGGGCTTCTTTTAATAAAAGAGCAAAAATTCTCATATTTTGAATAATATCGTCATCAGATAATAAAATTGTTCGCTTTTCCTGCACCAATGAAATCAATGCGTCATAGCAACAACTTATTTCATCCAATGGATCCTGCGATCTGAGAACTATTTTTTCTTTTTCGTTTATTAAAAATATCACTTCATTGATGTTCATTTTCATTTCTTTTACTCTTTATATAATGTTTTTAATAATTTTTCCTGCCTTATTGACCAGTCCATGCTTTTGAAAAGCATTTCTAATCAATTGTGTTTTTGATCCTTGATCACATAATTCTTTCCAAGAATCGATAACATATCCATGGAATTTTCCTGTAGCACTTTGTCTTAAAACAACAAATTTTCCATCTTCTATACTAATACGCCCCGTAATTTTTTTACCAATCGGAAAAGATTTATCCAAGCATTTCTGCCCATTATTTGGACACGGACTTTTTTTGCCATAACTATTAAAATGATGATAACCAGCATCTTCGTAAATACCGTTAGGATGCTCATCTTTATCATCTTCATGCTTAGGCGGCTTTCCTCCGTAAGGACAATTCCCAGGGTCTCCTGTATTTATAGGATACCTGTTTTGTTGATTTTCTTGTTTTGATTTTTTATGTATAAGATACGCACCAAAACCTATTGCTCCTAAAGCTAATATCTCTCCAATGGCAACCGCTGCTGCTGCAGGAGGACATATGAAAGCAAGTGTAGTTACAACTGTTGTCCCAATTGGCTCGGCATTATGCACAATAATGCCGTATGGCGTTACGCAATATAAATGACTCTCTTGCACAGAAAGCGCATACATTTTACATTGTTCATGAATAACATTAATTGCATTCAGCGATAACACTTTTTTATTCGAACACAACAACATATCTGATAAGATCAGTTCATCTGCACGTACCCAATTTTTACCAAGCACATACAATTTCTGATCTGGCGCAACACATACAACAACATCTTGTGCTGTAATTTTAATGCAATAATCAACTATGTTTGATGTTACATCTGCTATTTCATATGATAGGAATTTATTGCCGTCATTGAAAATAACGCATTCGCCATTGCACAACTGTTCAATTGGTACATCTCCTTGTTGAGTATGTATAACAATCCCCGCAACAAAACCTTCTGCCTGGAACTGTCCTACAAACAATAAACACATACTCAATAAAACCATAAGTCGCTTCATTCTTTTCTCCATTAAAAAAAGAGCCACAGAAATTCTGCAGCTCTTTTTTATAAGTTCTCTTTTTTGCTCAGATCACTCAAGGAACAAGCCATTCTTCTTTTTCAGCATGTGGCGGCTTGGATTTTTGTGTCTGATTGCGCTTCACTTGAAGCTTCGCTCTCAGATAACCTTCATAATCTTCCGGAGAAGGAGGAACCGGAGCTCCATAAGAATAAGATGAAACACAAGGAATTGTGTTGTTCTTTTTCACTTGCGCAAGACTTTCATCCATTGCATTCACTATGCATACACCACTTAACAGAGAAACAAAAACTGCTATCTTTTTCATGCGATTCCCTTTGAAGAATAAGAATTATAATTGTTCAACTATGCTTTGTTCACTAAAATAATGTTTTGTTGTTCCGATAATTTGATATTCATCTGGACCTTTGCCTAAAAGCGCAATAATCGAACCTTGATTTGATAAAAAATAAGCGCACTCTATTGCCTTTTTTCGATCAAGTTCTTGTACTATTTTATGCTTCATTGCTGTTGGAATATCGCGAACAATATCACCTGCAATAACTGCCGCATCTTCTAAGCGTGGATTATCGGATGTTATCACTAGAATATCAGCAATATTTGTAGCAATAACTCCCATCATTGGTCTTTTTGACTTATCTCTACCACCACCAGCACCAAAAACAACAATCAGTTGCGATGTTAATGCACGCAACGTTGATAAAACTGCCTGGAATGATTCTGGGTTATGTGCATAATCAATAAAACATCGCGCTCCATTGGTCAAAATATGCTCCTGCAATCTTCCCGGTACACCACTAAATGTATGCAATGCTCCACTAATTTCTTGCGGTTGTATCTGCATCGCTATGGCCATACTTGTCGCAGCCAAAACATTATACGCGTTATATGTACCAAAAAGTGAAGAACATATAAAATCATTACCACAGCCTTGATAATGTACTCGCAGCGCAATGGTAGAAATAGTATCAGCAATCAGTTCACCACGATATCCACTGCAATCATCCCCAAAACCAAAACTCGCCACTGATGAATTGTGCATCAATAACTGTGCACACTGTTTATTATCTCGATTAATCAATAATGGTGCATGCTCTGCTGCCATGTCAAAAATTAAGCATTTTGCACGGAAATATTCTTCTAAATCTCGATAAAACTCTAAATGCTCATGAGAAAAATTAGTAAAAATAATACCACAAAACGTAATTCCCTCAACTCGATGAAGCGTAAGAGCTTGCGCTGCAACCTCCATCACTACATAATCAACAGCATTATCTACACACAATTTTAAAAACTGTTGCAAATAATCTGGCTGTGGCGTTGTTAACGGCGCAAGAAAGGTATTACCATTAATACGATTTTGAGCAGAACTGATGAGCGCTGTTTTGTATCCAGCACTGTGCAACATATGCGCAAGCAAAAAAGATGTTGTTGTTTTTCCTTTTGTCCCAGTAATGCCAACAATTTTTAATTTTTGTGCGGGAAAATTCGCTGCTTGTGCACTTAATTGCGCAAGAGCTTTTCTTGTGTTATCAACACGTTCAACAACAACATCATGTGCGCACATAAAAATGCGTAACTCATCATCTAAAAAAGTATTATGGTGCACAACAATCGTACGTGCACCTTTTTCAATCGCTTTTTTTATGTAATTGACGCCATTATCCGCATATCCTTCGATAGCAACAAAAATGGAATCTTTTCCCACAAAATCTGTGTGACATGTTACGGGAAATGTACTTGGCATAGAAATTGGTACATTCATAAAAATAATTCTATGCTTTGTAATTACGAAGTTGGTTAGGCAAATTTTCTTTTGCCTTTGGCAACAATACCAACAGACCATACATGTTAATAAAGAGCATCATCGCAATAATAATACCCGCTAAATCCCACACAAAATCAACCGCAGCCACAGCACCTGCTAATGCACATAAACTGTATGCAGCAGTAAATAGCATTGGAAAACGATTATTGGTTAAAAACATCCATGCAGATCTGACAACATAGGCATAAGAAACCATAACGCCAAAACCAAAACTTACGGCAAGAAAACTAACAATCCATCCACCATATATGCCAAAAACTGTTTCGAATGAAGCAATAGTCAATGCAGTACTGTTAAGTCCACTGTTCCATACACCAGAAGCAACAATGCATAATGCTACAATAAGTCCAATGCATGTACTAATAAATGTACTTATCATACCCATAAAGCCATTTTGTATTGCATTACCTTTACCAGTAGAACCAAACATAATAGCAGCAGAACCAAGACCTGATTCAGTAGCAAAAATAGAACGTGACATCCCTGCTGCAATCATTTGTTGAAAAGAAAAACCAACAATACCACCTACAAATGATTGTACGCCTAAACCACCTTTTACAATAAGAGTTAAGGCAGGCAGAAGAGATTTATAGTGAAAAATTAAAACGGTGAGAGAAGAAAACATAAAGACAACAACTTTTACCGGAACAATACTCAACGATATCTTTGCAATTCGCTCAGCTCCACCAAAAAGAATATATAAAACAAATACCAAAAGACCAAGACCGCTTACTATTGGTGCAATGCCCCATGTAGCAGAAAGACTTATAGCCATTGAGTTTGATTGAATAATATTACCACCAATCAAGCCATATATAACACAGAAAAGTGCGTATATATAAGGAAGATATGCTCCACCTGGAACTTTTTTTAGATACAGCATTGGCCCACCAAGAGTAGTTTTTTCTGTAGCCTCCGCTGCATAGAGTGAACTCAAATAAACTTCACCAAAACGAACTGTCATTAAAATTAATCCAAAAACAACAAACCAAAATGCTGCACCCGGCCCACCAGAATAAATAGCTGTTGCAACACCGGCAATAACACCATTTCCTAAGTTTGAATTGATGGTATTCATAAACGCATTAAAAGGAGACATTCCTCCTTCTTGTTGTTGTTCCTTTTGCGAAGGGAAAAGCGTTGCTTTAAGCGCAGTTCCAAGATAGGTAAATTGCATGCCTCGCAGCGCAACTGTATAGATAATGCTAATAACACCAACATAAATCAGCAGTGGCCATCCACAAATAAAGTCACAAATTTGATTTATCAATAATACAAAATCCATAAGGACCCTTCACTAAAATTAATTTTTTACAATACCAGCAGAACCAGTATACTTAAATTTTAATATTTGGATAAGGCGCAAAATAATGAAAATTCTTGCTCTCGACATTGGCGATCGCTGGACAGGAGTTGCAATCTCCGATCCACTCGGTATTTTACCGCGACCTTATGATACATTCAAAACCGCTGAACTATACACACTTCTAGAAAAAACAATTGAAAAAGAACGCATTTCAACAATTATTGTTGGCCTTCCAATAACATTGCGCGGCACGGAAAGCGATCAAACAAAAAAAATAATTGCTATGACTGAAGAACTCAAAAACCATTTTCCAAACATTGAATGGAAAATGTGGGATGAACGCCTGACAAGTAAACAAGCCGCTGGAATAAAATCAACCAAAACAAAAGAAGACAAATTACGCTCACACGCAATTGCAGCTGCAATCTTTTTGAGCACCTATCTTGAATACAAACGATTTTTTAACCCCAACTACGACGACTCCGTTGGGGACCCCGACGAAGAATAATGAAGCTTGGGATTAATATGACTACCCTTCGATACTTTTTTGAGGACAAAAACACTCAGGGCGAACGGTTAAAAAAAAATTAAAAGCAACAAAAAAACATACTCTCCGTCCCAAACAGAAAATTATCGCCCAATAATGTCTTGATTGACAAGAAGTACAATTATATTCTAGGTTGACTAGTAAAAAGGAACACAACTTCGCAAGCGCATCAGCACTATCGTTATTACGATTGTATTGTATTAGCTATAGCTCATATCACAAATATTACGATTGTATGCCCCACAAAAGTTCTTTGGTGGGGTCCCCAGTCGAAATATAATGGAGAATGGGGCTAAAAAAGGGGTAGTTGTATGAAGTGTCAAAAGTGTGATGGATTATTGGTCCTTCAAACGTTTTTTGATCATCCGCTCAATTTTGAGGGGTGGAAATGTTTAAATTGTGGTAAAATAGTACTTAAGAAAGAAAAGACTATTGAATATGATTCTTTTAGTCTTTTTTACCAGCAGCAAAAATGTAAAAACCGCAACTAAAGATAGTATGCATTCATATATAGCAATTCAAAATACGTATGAAGTTTTTGAAATGGCGCTTTTTATTAACAATACCCTGCATGATCAGGTGAGCGAAGATAAGCGCCATGCGAGTAAATTATTTATTCCTCTGCTCGAACAATTATTGATTAGAAATAATCTGACTATTTCTGATCTTTCTTTTTGCGCAGTCAACTGTGGCCCCGGTCCGTTTTCTACCCTGCGATCAATCATTGCAAGCGTAAACGGTTTACACTGCGCAACCGAAATCCCTCTCATTGGTATTGATGGCTTGAACGCAACATTTTTAGAATTTTATGACAAGTCTTATGAGCACACTGTTGTCTTGTTAAACGCGTTTAATGATGAAGTGTATTATTTAATTGCTCATCATGATGTTTACTCAATAAATTCAGACTCTTCCCGCGCTCGTCCTGAACCTGTTGAAGGACCAAGCGCTTTATTCTGCAACAAGTTCAGAATGAGCGCAAAAGATTTGATTATTGCTACGGGATATAAAAAAATAGATGCTTTCCTTGAAGACCTCAAAAAACAAATTCCTCATCAAAAAATAAATTTTTTTGGCAACGGCGTTATGCTCCATCAAGAACAGATCAAATCTACACTTGGTGAAAAAGCCATCTTGAACCAAGATGGTAAAAATATGTGTTCAGTTGAACAAATTGGTAAAATTGGCTTAGAAATGTTTGAAAAAAACAATTTTACAAACAACTATCTTATGCCGCTGCATTTGAAAAAGCACCCGGTAGAACTTTTATAAAAAATCCCTCTTACTGATCTAATAGCACCATTTAATCGCCCCGTTTGATAAAAAAGCTGCCGCATGCTACAATAATATATAATCGTAATAATGTTAACCAGAAGGGGTTTGTTCATGAATATAAAAAATTTATCATTTGTAGCCGTAGTTCTTACTGGTCTTATAGTAAATACCGCTTTCATATCAGCAGAGTCAAACAATAACACAAGACAACTTCGACCTGAATTGCTGGCAGAATTACGTCGACAGCAAGCTGAAGAAGGACCTCGCGACAAAACAAAAACACCCACAACTCCTTCTATTATCTTTCATGATAAAGATCAAACACGAAGAGGTGACCTTAAAGGTCGCCCGCGAAATATGTATAATGCACGAATCTATTATGGTACTGACGAAGACAACAAACCTTGTTATCGCATGATATCAGAACATGCTGAGAACAATCCTGAATTTAGCAAGGTCGGACTAGTAATTTATCATGAAGCCGGCTGGTTTTCTCCAGAAACATTTGAAAATATAGGCACCGTTGCCAATGAAGATGCGCGCGAAAAACTGTTAGACAGTATTTCCGACATGGAGGGAATGTTATGGTGGAAACATGCAAAAGGCGGTTTATGGTGTCCAGCACAAAATGCAGAGGAAACCGGTTTTTTCATTGGTGGAACACGAGAAGCTGGTAGAAAAAATCCCGATGGAACAAAAGGAAGATGCATGTGTGATGTGTATGCAGAATTTCTAAAACAAGAACCTGTACCGTCAAAACTTACAAGATAAAATTAATTTTTTTAATAATGAAAAACCAATCGTTTTACTACGGTTGGTTTTTTTTAGGCGCTTGACCCTTCAATCCTCCTACGCATATAAATCTACGGAGGACACAGCAAGTTCAGGGTGAGCGCAAAGAAATGACCCAGGTTTTTGTTATTTTATAAAAAGTCCCATGAGGCGCGTATGATGATTTAGGCTGCGAAGCTTTGTGAGCAGACTGTGGTCTGAATTCGCGCTGCAAGAGGTCAAACAGGATGTTTGTATCTGGGGGTGCGGGGGGTTGGATAAGAACCCCACCGCGAAAAAAACACTTTAGTGAAACTAAAGTGGGGTACCCAACGCCAAGTTGGGGATTAATCTTATCTTACTAATCTTAATTAAAAAAGAAGCGCTTGACCCTTCAACAAGTTCAGGTGAGCGCGATAGGAAAATGAAATTGAAAGCATATCCTTCTTAAATGGGTGCCCGACCG
>DATEAY010000033.1 GCA_035288105.1 Candidatus Babeliales bacterium | reverse complement strand
GAACAATACTGCCAGTCTTCGCTGCTAAAGCAGCTACTTCTGACTACGCCGCAAGAAAGATTATGCACATAATTTGCTACGATAAAAAACGTTGTAAACAAAAAAGAGCCGTTTACATAACGACTCTTTTTACCAAAATCTTTTCTTGGCAAATGCTCTGCCTGATTGTGATTTTAAATACTTCTCAAATTGCTTGGCACAATCAATATTTTTAAACACTGAGCACATGACTAACTTCCATGGTCGATCTTTTTTAGTATAAATTGATCCACCTGAATTATGCGTTAACAAACGCTCGGTTAAATTTGTTGTATAACCAATGTAACGAATCTCAGAACATTCTACAGACTGTATTAGATAGACATAGTAAAGCATAGTAATGAAAACTAAAAATATACGAGGAACATTTGATGGGATGGTCCGTCTACGTTCCCACAAATGGGAACTTCTTCGGACAGTCTTCGCTTTTTGCTATCAAAATTTTTTTATTTGCTCAGCAACTCTTGCCGGCGGAGCCAGACGAAGCTGCGTAAGCAGCGAAGACTGGCATCCACTTCGCGACAGTCTCATGAACCCAAACAGCCCCCCTCAAACACTCGTTAAGCATGATGCAGACGCTCTTTACAGAGTTTAATATGTAGCTAACGAAGGGGCAAAAAAATAGAAACCCAACTATACTCTTGACTGGTATATTATAATATACTACACTATAAGGTGATACTCTAATATTATTGAAAAAGGATAATATGGCACAATGGATTATTGAGTTTTGGTGTGAAAAAACCAAAAAAGGCCCTGTAGAACGCTGGCTTGATCAATTAGAAAAAGATGCACTTAAATCGGTTTCAAAAGAACTAGAATTACTTGAACTATGCGGAAATCAATTAAAATTACCTCATAGCAAAGCCCTTGGAAAAGGACTTTTTGAATTAAGAGAACGCAGGTTTGGTTTTAGAATTTATTATTGCTTTGAAGGCGAATACATCATTATTCTCCTTGCTGCAGGAGATAAGAAAAGCCAGGAAAATGATATCAAAATAGCTCGCAAACGGTTATCAGAACTTTAAGGGGGAAAGAACACATGAAAAGAAGAAGTTTCCAAGAATATCTAGAAAAACGTCTTAACAAAGATGAAATTGCTGAAATCAAAGAACAAGCACTCAGAGAAAAAAATACCTTACAAGCACTGCAAGATGGAGTTGCCTCTGCACTAGACAACTACATGGAGAAAAATGACATAGGCTTCAATGAGCTTGTCAGACAATTAGATTCAACCCCGGCTTATGTAGCGAAAATTAGACGTAAAGAAGCAAATTTAACCCTAGCAAGCTTAGCGCATCTTTTTGCATTAATTGGCCAAGAGCCACATTTAGTTTTTAAAAAGAAGTAAATTTAAAAAGAAAAAAAGAAGAAGGTATAAATTAATATTTCTGCCTTCTTCTTGCTCTCTTCATGACATTTGCTATGATTACACACAACAATCGTAATAATAGCATCATATTTAAAAGGAATAACCATGTACGCAATTTCAAACATTAATCATGATCTCACACAGATCATAGATATTATGGCGTACAGTTCCTTGCTCAGTTGTTAATCTAATCGTAACATCCATCATACTTATCAAGCACTTTTACGCCTTACATAAAAACAATTTTCAATTTTAATACGAAAGTATGTAATGGCTCGATTACGTCCAATAAAATCCGTGAGAGTTTTAACGGTTGAAGAAAAAACACGTGTTGCAAACCTCTTCACATTACTGGTAGAAGTAAACCTACAAACTGGTGTGGCAAACAAACGGCGTTTACCAAAAACTGCAAAAACAAAAAAAGTAGAGTGCTGCTGCTATCAACACAGGCCTACTTCGCCAAGGCTTCGAAGGCGAGGGCCCATAGATAATCCTTGTCACATGCTTTGTGTAAACACCAAATTATCCCGCATCCGTAAATCATCAAGTCCGGTGCGGGACTTGTTTTTAAAACCATTTGCACGTATCTTTAAGGGTGTTTTTAACTTCAGCATGGGATACAGCAATGATCGATACTATTGTGTTAACACTTCCCCAGGAATCATTCACTATCACCAATCCTGATGCATTCACACCATCTGCGCAATGGGCTTTAAATAACAAAACATACGCATTGCGTGGTATCATATCAAAACAGAACCCTACAAAAAAGGAATTAGCATTGGGTGTTTATAAACCTCGCTTAACCCTTTTTCCCTACTACGCTCCATCCTTCGCTAAAAGCTACGGAGGACACTGCACGGCTTCGAAGGGCACGCAGCACCCTATTACGCCTTTATCAATAACAAAAACATTGCTTAAAATTGAACTATCATTGCCCAAACTCTTATTTGGTAACAACTTTGAAGAACTTACCCAAAAACAATTTCCTGATCTTGTACAAAAATTATGCACAACATTACACAGCATGGGAATTGCAACTGATGTTGAAACTTTAACTAATGCTGATGTTTCTGGTATTCATTTTTCAAAAAATATTCCACTCACTGATGGCTCCATTCCATATCATTACATCAGCAAAATTGAACAGGTAAACATCAAACTCTCCCTTGATATCAATCAAACTGATTACCGCAACAAAGGCCACAGCTACAAATGGCACAGCAACTCTTATGAGTTAGTTTTTTATGATAAAATTCGTGATCTTGGACAAGCAAAAAAAAGTGATAAACGTTCATTGGAAAAAGACAACGCAATTCAATTGCACCTATATGATACACTACACAACAAAAAGATGTTTGAAGTTTTACGCATGGAAGCACGATTAAATAATCGACGTAAAATACAACAGATAATGAAACAACTCGGGATTAAAACACCACTCACCTTTAAAGGATTATTCAAAACAAACATCGCACGCAAAGTGCTGCTGCATTATCTTGATGAAATTGAAAATGCTCGACCAGCGTTATTAGATTTTAAAGTAAACAACGCAAAAAGCCTTCTTGTTGCACTTATTTTTAATAATCCAACTCTCAGTCCACGCCGCATCTTGCAGCTCTATGGAATGAAATTAGCGCTTGATCAAATAAACATCCGAGAATTGCGCACTATGTTTGGTGCATACAATAAACGCAGCTGGTATCGTTTGATCGCTGATATGAAGGATGTGAACATTACTCGACAACCCAATCTAAATAACCCATTTAAGGTTATCAGGAATTGTTTGGAGGAATTTAAATCAGCAACATGGACATTTGTGAATACAAAAAGACCCTTCTTATAAAAATATAAGAAGAGTCTCTTTTTTACTATCTTATTTCTTTTTTAAACTACATCCTAGCGCCATGTTGTCTTAGCAACATAGCCATTAGAAGATCTTTTTTTTCACGCGCTAATACTAAAATAGTTCTATTCATATTACATTTCACATTTTGGTCATGATCTCCCGTACATTGGCTGCCAAAATTAGGATCAGCTTTATATTTTTCAAGCAATGTTTTAGCTACTGAAAAATTTCCTTGTTCTACAGCAACCCACAATAAAGAATCCCCGTTTTCAAAAGTTATATATTCATTAACATTAATAATACCCTTCATTTTATCAAGAATTATAAAAACTGCTGGCCAATCTACAACAACTCTTGCTGGTGTATCTTCAATATATTGTCCATTGTCATCAGTATGCCCTGATGAATTTTCTTCTTTAATCAAAGCATCAACCATTGTATATATTGCTGGACGAGCTAAATGTTGTTGACGTTTAATTTTTTCCCATTGCACGTCTTCTATTTTTTGACGTCGGGATTCTTTAATCTTTCCTGGAGTTTTTCTTACTTCACTTGCATTAACACATGCCACAACAAAAACCATCATTCCGGACAATAAACATAACTTCTTCATGAAAACTCTCCTTTTTTGCGAACTAACAATATTTATTTCAATTATAACAATATCAGATGGGGGGGCAGAAAACAATAGTTTTATATGTATTTTTATAATTTTGTATTAATTTACAATAGGATTTTATAGTCAAAAAATAGCAATAATCCGTATTAATCAAGCTTTTCATTAGCAATCCCCTTGCCTTCTGATAAACTATCTCCAACTCAAAAAATACCCCATAAAACACAAAGGAATATCGATGAAAGCTATTCTTATAGCTCGTGTCAGCACGGAAGAACAAAAAGAGGCTGGCAATTCTTTACCCGCCCAAATCAGCCGCCTTGAACAATACTGCCAGTCTTCGCTGCTAAAGCAGCTACTTCTGACTACGCCGCAAGAAAGATTATGCACATAATTTGCTACGATAAAAAACGTTGTAAACAAAAAAGAGCCGTTTACATAACGACTCTTTTTACCAAAATCT
>DATEAY010000032.1 GCA_035288105.1 Candidatus Babeliales bacterium | reverse complement strand
GCAGCCGCATATGCGTACGCAATCACGAAAAATCATCCCTTTCTTGACGGTAACAAACGAACGGGAATAGCTTCTGCTCTTTTCTTTTTGAAGCTCAATGATATTTCAGTCAATTCCACAATGGATGAATTATTTAATTTGACTATTGCAATCGCTGTATCTAAAAAAACTGAAACTGACATAGCCTCGTTTTTTGAACAAAAATCAGTAAAGAATTAAAAAGCACAATGACACCACACAAAAACCAAGTGCTAACACCTCCTGAGTCAACTCACATCACCTCCACAACCATGCCCACAACATTCGTAGAAGTCAGTACCAGCTCCTTCAATCACAATGCCGCCTACTATAAAAATAGAATCGGACGCCAAAACAACCTCGCAGTGGTCATCAAAGGCAATGGATATGGTCATGGATTACAACACATAGCCTTGCTATGCCAACAGAATAACCTTGTTGACTGGATATGTGTTGCTCAGCTATCAGAAGCCCTTGCCCTGCAAAACATCTCTAAGCCTATCCTAGTTCTTGGCTATAGTGATGTAAGCCCGGAATACGCTGTGAATAAAAACATCCACCTTATGGTGGACCATCTTGAGTATGCCCACACCCTGAATAACATAGGGAAAAAACATTCTTATCAGTTCAATGTACACGTAAAAGTAGATACAGGATTGTCTCGAATGGGAGTTTTAGTGAGTGAGGCACATACGTTTATTCAAGAACTACAACGACTTGATTATATCCATATAGCCGGTATCTACAGCCATTTTTCTGCATCAGACACCAATCCCGAGTTTACAGCGCATCAATTAGAAGAATATAACAATATACTTGCACAGTTGCAGCAGAATAACAGTTTACCTACTCATATTCACATGAGTAACACCGCAAGCATTTCGACCGTCCAGTACCCACAACACTTCAATTTTTTCCGCATAGGTCTTGGCGTATATGGCCTTGGACAAGATAAAGCTCATTTAAAACCAGTTATGACCTGGAAAACATACATATCCAACATAAAAACAGTCCCTGCTGGTTCGCGCATTAGTTATACCGGTAGTTTTATAACACAAAGAATAACACGCATTGCACTGCTACCAATTGGTTATTATGATGGGTATGATTTTAGATTTTCCAATAAAACATCGGTCATGATTAACGGATCGTATGCTCCAATAATTGGGCGCGTTGCCATGAATATGACCATTGTTGATGTAACCGATATTGAGACAATAACTGGCGATGAAGTAACATTGCTTGGCGCAGCTGCTCATATTAACGCTCACAACCTTGCACAGAGTGCGGAAATAAAAAATGTACGAGAAATTATCACGGGGATTAACCCTAATATTACTCGGATTCTCACC
Source organism: Candidatus Babeliales bacterium (assembly GCA_035288105.1). Lineage (NCBI taxonomy): Bacteria > Candidatus Babeliae > Candidatus Babeliales > Candidatus Babeliales bacterium. The sequence goes on along the minus strand of DATEAY010000032.1, from coordinate 14,251 downwards.
CTTTAAAGAAACATTAGCGTTAAACCCTAACTTTTTTTATACTTAAAGTAGAACATTTTTTATTTTTGTGAGATAAAAGTATGCTTATTCTTGATGGCACCATTGGCTCAGATGTATCAGCATTTTTAGCACGCATGCACGAGGAAAACAGTTCATGCACCGTCGTAATGTACGAAAACTGGCTCCCTACTTCGCTAAAGCTTCGTAAGGCAAGCAATAACCACATTTCATGTAACGATCATGACCACGGTCACCTTGATGGGATAATTTATCTGAGAGTATCTCCAGAAATAGCATATACTCGAATACAAAAACGTGCACTCGAAACAGAATTATCAATCAGCCTGGAACACATCAAACAAATATACGCTGAAAAAGAACAGCTTTTTATAGAAAACAAAAATAGCCCAAAAGAATTTGAACATCTACCAATACTTGTGCTCAATGGCAACATAGACTTTCAAACAGATTTTGCCCAATTTTATAACCATCTTTTCTACATCAAAAGATTTATCAAACAAATTCAGGATAAAAAAGATTTAGCTCTTGGCATTTATAAAGAAAAAACTCATCATCGACACTGCTGCTAATCAATGAGCGAAAAGCCTGTCTAACAAAAAAACTTTTTACTGAAGTCTTGTTTTATATACTAAAATTCAAATAGTATGGCAATGAATATATATCATAATAAGTCTTATAAAAAGGGGGAAAAATGCGCTTATTTGTAAACGACTGCTTAAGTCATTTGTATAAAATGTATAAAAAGTTTTTTTTAATCTTGTTACCATTATTTTTTATTAACATTGAAAGCAGACAAGATGGACCAATAGTAGCTAAGCCCATACAACCACAAACTGCAGTAGTGCCTGCGCCAGCACAACAGCCTGCAATAATACCTGCACCGGAAAAACATAAAAGAAATGAGTCGAAAAATGGTGATCCTGAAATTCTAAATATCGACAAACGTGTAAAAGTTGTTACTAGTCAACAAAATTGTGATCTGAAGCAATGGAATAATGATCAAGATGATGCTTGTGAATGTTGTTTGTCGTACGGTGAAGGTCGTTTTGGAAAAGACGAGACAGGAGATCAGGTTATCAATCATTGTATTAACGAAGCAAAACAATGCAACGCTTCCTCTATTGCGAATATAAAGAAAAAATATAACGCATCCAATATGACTTCAGATGATTTTTTAGATAAACTGTATGGCACTACAACCGTCGTACATAAAATGAAATTTGATTTTAAACTGCTCGGACCCAAAGGAACACTTACAGACAGTTTATTGTCTTCGATATTAGCACAGGCATATGCAGAAGAAAAATTGAAAGATAAAGCATTTAGTAAAAAAGAATGTTTAAACGTCAAAACTCTTGGTGCTGGAAGTGGTTATAATACAGTACAGCTCTTTTTAGTAACTTCAACATGCGTCACACCATCAAAAAATTACCTCTATATTGTTAAGGAGTCCAAAAAGGGTCTCGAAGAATCAACCAATCTTAAAAAAATAGAAGTTTATCCTGGTATGGAAAGTATTATCGCACCAAAAGTTCAAAAAGGTTTTCCAACCATATCACTACCATTTTTTTATTTTTCTTATCATCCACATAAACAAAATATTCATTATATAGCAACAATGCCAGCAGCTGATGGTATGGTATTGTGTGAATTAATTACCGAATTTAGCAAAAAACAAACACCTCAAAATGCAGCTCGATTAAAAAAAGCGTATCGGATATTGGGACAGGAATTAAGTAATTTTCATAAACGCTTTATGAAGCCTGCACCAGGAAGAAAACTTGGCAATACAGTAGCCCATGGAGATTTACACTGTCACAACATCTTTTATGACGAAAAAATGGGACACTTTACCTTTATTGATAATGAAACGATGGTACGATCTTTTGGAAATTTGAAAAAGCCAGTCATCGATTTTGTACGACTCTTTTTCCCTCATTTCTCAACCGATAAGACGCGATATGAATTTAAAGAATTAATTGCTGACATAAAACCAGGTACGTTTCTTAATATAACTCTTAAGCCTTTTTTAGATGGATATCTCTCTACGTATAGTAACGATGAAAAAAAACAATTATTAAAAGACTTAAAGGAAATATTCACGGATAAAATTGAAGCCCACCCTTTACACTTTAATCAAAAAAGTATGCAAGCACTCAAAGATGAGCATATCATTCGAATATTTAATGAAATTGAAAAAACATTAGAATAAATAGTAAAAGGCTCCAAGAATATCTTGGAGCCTTTATTAATTACTACGAGTAACTATTGTTTTTTTTCAGCAATAATCTTATTAATAATCATGTCAAACTTCTGCTGATATTTTTTTAATTGTTCAGGTGTAGCCATTGAATAGCGAAATATTTTCACTCCAGAAAATGTATTCAAAAGAACATCTGGTGTAAAAATAAGACGTGCTTGAAAGCTATTAATACCTTCAATTTCATTTGGTCTATTACGATAAAAATTAAGAAAATAACTTAAGCTGAACTCACCAGCTTTAACACGCTCTATTAAATTTTTAAATATAGGGTTACTTTCCTGCTCTTGTTTAAACAGCTTAGTGTAGTGAGCTATTGCTGGCGCGGTTTTTTCAAATGTTTTATTTTCCACGCTACGCAAAACAATATTCATTGTTTTTTGATGAGCAGGAATACCCCTGATCCATGACAAGTATCCAATTCTATCGACCTTATCTTTTGGAACAAATATCTGTAGTATCGTTTGCTCTTTTGTTTGATACAAATCAACAAGCGACATAAGCTCATTGATATGTTTATGTGTTAAACTAAAACTATCCATAATTTTTTCGTACGTAACACGAGTAGGATTGGTGTGCCCTCGAGATTTTATAAAATATTGCCATGTACATTCAGGTTGCACTCCAACATTGCCAAAAAGAGCTAAATTGGCAGCAATAAGGAACAAACCCATTGGGTGATCGTTCATCAAGCCACCTTCTTTGAGCTTAGTCACTAAAAACTCTTGCACTGATGATGGTCCATGAACATCTTCAAAACGTAGAAATATAAAATTTTTAATTGAGTTTGCGGATAATGAATTAAAGTGAGCATATAGTCGCGTGTACAAATCTTGTGGAACACGCCAAATATTATCAACACCATGATAAAAAACATAATCGTTTGCATATTCTTTTTCACGAGCCAAAACCGCAGCTATAAGCTTTTCATATGGTTTTGTGTTATACGTAGCAGCAATTAATTTTTTAACTTCAGGAACTGACATATGCGCTTGTGATTGGGTAAAAAGATCGGTTGTTAATTCAGCAGGAATAATAGATTTAGATCTTGTTGTCGAACCGCCTTGCACTATTGGTTTTTGCTGCAACGCCATAGAATGGATATCTTCTAATGATAATTTAACTTTAGGCTTAGGCAACACGGGAGGAGCGTTCTTTGGCGCTTTAACTGCTGGTACTACTTTTTCTTTAGCAACAACAATTTTTTTATCCGCAACCTTCCCAGACGTAGACCGTTTTTGTGGGATAGGATCTACAACACTTCGTGGATAAAGAAGACAAAAATTCATACAAAAAGCCACAAGTATTATGTTTAAAAAAGCTTTTCTATTCATTTTTGCCTTCTTTCCTTTTAATACTATTAACTAAGCTTTACCTACCTGCTGGTACAGCACGCCCTCTTTGTGGAGCTGCAGGACGAGCTTTTTGCGGCATACTTTCAGCAGGTGTTTTTTGAGGTATAATCTGCACCTTGCCCACCCCTTGCGCCGCATCTTTTTCAGCAATCATTTTTGCGATAATCCTGTTTAGTTCAGTGTTATATCTTTTTAATTTATCTTTATGAACTGTCGAAAATCTAAAGAATTTAACACCGGATGCCGGATTAAGTAGTACACCAGGCGTAAACAACAAACGGGCCGTTACGTCATTAATTTCTTTAACATCCCATGGTTTATTACGATAAACTTTTAAAAAAGCATCCAAACTAAAATCGCCAGCCTGAATGTCTTTCAACATATGTCTGAACAGTGGGTTTTTCCTTTGCTCTTCAGCAAACTGTTCCGTTAATTTTTCCATAGTCGGTTTTATCCCTCTCATGAAACCTTTAGATTTTGCATGACTCAAAATCCAAGCAATAGTTTCTCCATGGGCAGGGATACCTTTTACCCATGCCAAATAACCAATTTCATCAACTTTTCCTATAGGAACAAGAATTTGAACAATAGTATCTTCTTTGGTGTCATATATATCAACAAGAGACATTAATTCATCAATATGCTTGTGTGATAAACCAAATCGATCCATCATTTTCTCATATATTATACGAATAGGCTTCGCATGTGACTGTGGATGCATAAAATATTCCCAGGAACACTCGCCTGGAAAACCTACATTGCCAAATAAAGCTAGATTAACTGATAACATAATAAATTTTGTGTCGGTATTATCATCAACAAGCCCTTTTTCTTTCAACTCGTTCACTAAAAAGCTCTGTGCTGTCATATCAACAGCTTCATCACTAAATCTCAAAAACTTAAATTCTCTTGAGGGTGCCTTTTCTGGATTTTGATATGCATAGAGACGAGTGTAAAGATCCTGAGCCAACCGCCACGAGTTTGATGTAGTATTATAGAAAGCGTAATGGGTATCTTTATGTTCAGCCTCATTAGCTATCACCGTTGCTATCACATCCAAGTAAGGTTCAGTATCAGGATAATTCTTTGCAATAAGATCTCTTATCGGTTTCAAAAACAAATGCGCCTCTGTTTGTGTAAATCTATCTGGTTTTTTGTTCGCAGGCGATACAATTTCCGCCAATGGTCGAGCATCTAACTGATCACGTTCAGCCTGCTTAGCTTCTTCTTGTGCTAAAGCAGCCTCTCCTGCTACACTCCGAGCATCAACAGTACTCATCCACAGAGCAATTGCAATAAACATTATACTCATTATCTTCTTCACAACTTCCCCCTTCCTCCTTTTTATAAAAGGACACTATATGTCCATATATTACTACTAGTAATTAATATAATAAAAATAAAAAACAAAACTCAATGATTTTTATAAAAAGAAGTTATCAATTGGAATAATACGAGCATTAATATCATCAATACTTTCAATTGATTGCAAATCTACTGCCTGATCAAGATTGAATGGCCCTATTGCTGTACGAGCAAGCTGATATGTTGTTGCACAGCTACCTGCGCGAATTGCAATATCATTGACCAGAGTACGAATATACGTACCACAAGAAACACGTGCTTGAATAGTAAAAAAGGGAGATTCATACGATAAAAGTTGTTTATCATACAATTGAACAATTCTGCGTTTATTATCAGCTATTTCCTGCAACTGCTGTTCGTTCATCATTTTTTTGCGCGCCAGCAAGTATAACGGTTTTCCCTGATATTTTAACGCAGAATACAGAGGAGGAATTTGTTCATAAGAAGAGCCAAAAGAGTCTAACGCTTGTTGCAACTCCTGTTTTGTTGGAATTTTATCCGATGTTGCTACAACCGTGCCAGTATAATCGAGCGTATCAGTTAATTCGCCACATTTACCTGTTGCAACATATGTCTTTTCCATAACCATAACACGCGAAAGAAGACACGTAGCCTCACGACCAAGAGCAATAATCAATAACCCACAAGCAAAAGGATCTAGCGTCCCTGCATGGCCGATTTTAATTTTTTGGCGCACTGTTACGCCGTTGCCTTGATGTAACAGAATTCTTTTGATGTAGCCAATGCATCCATAGGAACTCATACCAACCGGCTTATTAATTAATAAAAATCCACATTTAACAACGTTATCCATAAAATCAGGCGCTTACTTAATTTTATAAATACGGTGTTTGCCAACTTTAATAATTGTACCTGATTGCCAGTTTATAACTGCTTTAAAATCAGTAACAACTTCATCATTCATGTGCACAGAACCAGATTCAATCAACCGCTTTGCATCTGAAGATGTTGTTACCGCACCCAAAACTTTAAGCAATTCTACTATCCACACAGGATTAGCAAAACCATGCGGCAATTCTACTTGTTCTGCTTGCGAATAATCACGGCTCTGGAACAATGCTTCAAACTGATTACGCGCAGTTACTGCTTCATCAGCCGACCAAAACCGTGCAACAATCGCTTGTGCCATATCTTTTTTTAAGTTCATTGGATGTAAAGTACCAGCAGTAACTGCTGACTGCATTTCACTAATCTGCTGAGAAGTTTTACTGAGCAGCAACAAAAAATAATGCCACATAAGATTATCAGATATGGACATCAATTTGCCAAACGCTTGTGCTGCAGATTCATTTAAACCAACATAATTGCCCAAAGATTTGGACATTTTATGCACACCATCTAAGCCAATAAGCAATGGCATGGTGATTGCAATTTGTCCTTTTTGTCCAAAATGCTCCTGCAAAAATCGCCCCATTAACACATTGAATGTTTGGTCAGTTCCACCCAATTCAACATCAGCTTGCAGCACAATAGAATCATAGGCTTGGAATATTGGATATAATAGTTCATGCATACCAATTGATTCGTTATTTTTAATACGTTTTTCAAAATCATCACGCTCTATAATGCGCGCAAGTGTTACTTTAGCAAGTAAGCTCACTAAATCGGCACTTGTTAACTTGCCAAGCCAGTGGGAATTGTAGACCACCGTTATTTTTGTAGCATCTAAAATTCTACCTACTTGATCAAAATAGGATTGCAAATTGTGATTGATTACATCTTCTGTTAATGGCGGTCGTGTTTTATCACGTCCTGTAGGATCACCAATTTGTGCAGTAAAATCACCAATTAAAAAAATAACTTCATGCCCAAGATCTTGAAATTGTTTTAATTTTGAAAAAACAACCGTATGCCCCAAATGTAAATCAGGAGCTGTGGGATCAGCTCCAAGTTTTACTTTAAGTTTTTTACCACTTTTTATTGCAGCAACAAGTTCGTTTTCAGAATAAATATTTACTGTCCCTGCAGTTAACTGCTCTATTTTGTCCATTTCACTCATCATAACGTATTAAATCCTATAGCTAACCCATTCGCCATGACCCTTCTATACATTCTCCTGCGGAGAACACTCAGGGCGAGCGGAGGAGATAATTTGTATTTCTATTTTCCGCTCGCCCTGAGTGCCCCGTAAGGGGTGTATCGAAGGGTAAACGGATTATTGCTATCCGGCAATGCCTACCACGTGAGCAATCATAAGACCTATATATGAAATCAAATGCACTGATAACAATCGTAATAATGGGGAAAAAAACAAAATGAGGAAAATAGGCAATCCGATTGTTATATAATTTGCATACTGAGCAACTTTATCAGAACGGTCTGCAAGAATAAAAAGCAAACAATTACTGAAGTTAATAATAAAATTCAAAACCCCCAGCACCACATTAAGATATACAAAAGCAAACACAATAAATCCAACAGAAACAACAAATGACGAAATGTGTGGATACATATTTGCAATAGGAAGATGCGAAACATTGTACGTTAACACCATATATCGCATTACTGAAAGAATATTTACATCAAAAATAGCCAACAATGCAATAATGCCTACTATGCTCAGTACAAGATGCATAAATGAATCCGAAAGATACGCTGCTGCGAGTTTTAATGCACGATGTGGCTCACTAATAAGTAGTGGATTAATGGGCACCATCCGTCCCCAACCAAAATAAAACATGAACAAAAAAAAGAGTCCAATCGGATCAATATGATGCATTGGATTCAATGTAAGAAATCCCAAGCGCACTCCGGTAGCATCACCCATTTTATATGCCACCCATGTGCGAAACACATTTGAAATAGTAATAACTACAAGATAAGCAATAAAAAACGTAATGATACTAATAAACATTTCGGCTGTGTGTAATGTAATCATAATGACCGTAAACTCATAAAATTAATTAATAATAACATAAAAAGTCTACCCCGAATTAACTTATGGGTCAAATGGCAAGCTTATTTGCTCTGACGAGCTACGAAGGACAAGTGGCTAAAACTAGATGCTTACATGGAAACGGTATATACTAAGGAGTGTTTAACCCTTCGATACGCCCCTTACGGGGCACTCAGGGCGAGCGGAATAAAAAATTAATTCAAATCTCTCTCTCCGTTCGCCCTGAGTGTTCTCCGCAGGAGAATGTATCGAAGGGTATACATTAAAAAACTCAAGAACATTTGTTTAACCTAGAGTCATCATGGAAAAAAGATACGACCACCAGATATGCGAAACTGCAGCCCAGCAACAATGGGAGACAGACAAAACGTATAAAGCAGAAAACAATCCAGGAAAATTGTTTAGCATAGATACTCCTCCTCCAACTGTCTCTGGAACATTACATATTGGTCACATCTTTTCGTATACACAAACCGATATCATTGCACGCTACAAGCGCATGAATGGCTTTTCTGTGTTCTATCCTTTTGGTTTTGATGACAACGGTCTTCCAACAGAACGATATGTTGAAAAAAAACGTAATATTCGCGGACACGAAATGTCCCGCTCAGAATTTATCGCCCTGTGCATACAAGAATCTCTTGATGCCGCTGAAACTTTTAAAAAATTATGGCAAAAAATGGGACTCTCCGCTGACTGGGACGCCGTTTATTCAACAATATCTGATGATTCACGTAAAATTTCACAAGAATCTTTCATTGAATTGTTCAAAAAAGATTATATTTATCGCAAACAAGAACCTGCTCTCTATTGCACCACCTGTCGCACTTCCGTTGCACAAGCAGAACTTGATGATCAAGAACTACCATCACTCTTTAATGATATCGTTTTTAAGGACAGCGATGGAAACGACTTAACTATCGCAACAACTCGTCCAGAATTGCTTCCCGCATGTGTTGCTGTTTTATGCAATCCCAATGATACTCGCTATTCTCATTTGCGCGGCAAAAAAGCAATCGTGCCTCTGTTTGGTCAAACCGTACCATTGCTGGAAGATGACTTGGTTTCAATTGAAAAAGGCAGCGGCCTGGTTATGGTTTGTACGTTTGGTGATAAAACAGACATCATCTGGTACAAAAAACATAATCTTCCTTATCGCCAAGTTATTGGTTTAAATGGTAAGTTAACCGATATCGCTGGATTTCTTAATGGTCTAAAAGTTACTGATGCTCGTACGGCAGTTATCGAAAAATTACGTGAAAATAATCTTTTGATACGCCAACAAGCGATTTCGCATTCAGTAAACGTTCACGAGCGCTGCAAAAAAGAAATCGAATTTACGATACTTCCACAATGGTTTATTTCTATTTTACCGTATAAGCAAAACTTTTTAGATGTTGCCAATGAAGTTACCTGGCACCCAGCGTTTATGAAATCTCGCTACAATGATTGGGTAGAAAATCTTGCGTGGGATTGGGGAATATCCCGCCAGCGTTTTTATGGCATTCCATTCCCTGCATGGCACTGCCAAGATTGTGGCAAAATATTACTTGCTAATGCTGATCAGCTACCAATTGATCCACAAGAAGTTCCGTATAACGGTCCATGCACCGATTGCGGCAGCACTAATATTAAACCTGATACAGATGTTATGGACACGTGGAATACATCATCACTAACACCATACATTTGCTACAATTTATTCAAGTCCTCTCAGAATTCCGCCATCCTTCGATACACCCCTTCGGGGCACTCAGGACGAGCGGAAGAGAGCCTATCAACAGAATCAAAATCTGAAAAAATTAATCATTCCAACTCCGCTCGCCCTGAGTGTTCTACGAAGCTTCACAGCGAAGTAGAATGTATCGAAGGGTGTTTCAACGATAAACAAGTTCTGGAATTTCTCCCTATGAGCATGCGCCCACAAGCACATGATATTATTCGTACTTGGGCCTTTGATACCATTGTAAAAACATGGATGCATCATGGAATTGCGCCATGGAAAGACATTGTAATTTCCGGCCACGTGCTGAGTGATAAAAAAGAAAAGCTCTCCAAAAAAGATGCTAATACCATGGACCCCATGGTATTGTTACAGAAATACCCTGCTGATGCTATTCGTTACTGGACGGCTTCAGGGCGACTTGGCCAGGATATGATGTTTTCAGAAGAACAACTTGCTGTTGGTCAAAAACTGATCACCAAGCTATGGAACGCATTTCGCTTTGCCGAACCGCATTTAGCTGAATTTACTGAAACTACTACCGCACCCGATGAAATCGGTGCGATTAACAAGTGGATCCTGCACACTCTTTCGGCATGCTTTGCAAAATATCAGCACTATTTTGAACAACAAGAATTTGGGCTAGCTCTTGACGCAATAGAACAATTCTTCTGGAATGATTTCTGTGATAACTACCTAGAGCTGATTAAAAACCAGCTATTTAACCCTGAGCACTATAGCGAAAAAGAAGTTTCTGCAACTCGTTGGGCACTCTACCATGCAGGATTGCGTATACTGCAACTCTATGCACCATACTTGCCGCATGTAACAGAAACACTGTATCAGGAGCTTTATAGGAAACACGAAGAAATACGCTCCATACATCAAACCCGCTATCAAAACGTACAAATTCCTTATATTTTTGAAAATGAAGCCGATACAATGAACAACGTGATTGCGATAGCAGCTCAGGTACGCAAGCTTAAATCTGAACAACAACTTTCGCTTAAGACCCCCATTGCTACAATGCATGTTTTTGCTCAAAATAGTGATCTTTGCGATGCTCTTGCGCAACACGATCAGCTTATTCGTGGAGTTACACAAGCAACAACCGTCGCTTACAAAGAATATAGCAACCAGAGCTCACAACTGACTCAAGTTGACGAAGCATGGCATGCGCAGATAATCCTGGAATAGGGCAAAAAACGTTTATCTAACTTGATTTTTACCCATTTTTAGTCGATACTGAAAATGTAGTTGTAGTACACACTGTTCAATCCCACACGCTTTGTCCCTTTGGGGGTCCCCGTGTGAAGAGAATCGTAACGCGGGGTTAAAATGGTTAATATAAATAACGAAGAATGCATCACCACCCTCAATATGCAGCAATTTGAAAAAGATGCCCAAACGATCTTAGGATTGATGGGATATGCAGATTTTGACCTGGGTATTTTATTAACTGATAATCAAGCAATTCAATGCTTTAATCGTGATTTTCGCAGCAAAGATGAACCTACCGATATTTTATCATTTCCATTCCACCCAGATTTGGAAGCTGGACAAGCAATTACAGCCGAAACAGAAGATGATAGAAATGTGGGCGATCTAATTATTTCACTTGAATACATCAAAGAATTGTGTGAACAAGAGAATAAAACTATCAATGAACACTTGCGCACATTATTGTGCCACGGCATCTGCCACCTTCTTGGTTATGACCACTACACAGAAAGTACTGATATGGTCATGAAAGAAAAAGAAACTTGGCTTGCTGCAAAATTAATAGAAGAATAATGAAACGTATACTATCTTGTATTGCTTTACTGTTTACTCTCTTGACACCGGTGAACTCCAACGGCTTTCTTGATCTAACCATAGAGCTTACTTACGAGTGTGATAGCATATTTGAATTTGGTGATTTATCCATAAAAGAATTTATCGTAACTCCATCGAAGAACACTGACTCTCTTTCATCAGGCGATATAGCGTCGCTTGGAGCGGTTTTAGCAGCAAAAAATGTAGCCCTACAAGCAGCCCTTATGACGAAAAAAGACCCAGAAGGAATAGCCTTTCTTAATAATCAACGCCAACAAATAATTGATGAACTTAAGGTTGCTCAACTGCTCAACAGAAAAAAAGAATTAGAACTAGAATTAACACTAAAAAAAGAACGTGCTGAACAAGCACAACTTAATATTAAATCTAAAGAAATCGAAAATGAAATAGAAGCAAAATTGCTTAAAAAATTTGGAGCAAACGATAGTGAAAAAAGTCACCATGCATAAAAAAATCTTGATAATATCATTCTTATGTTTTTTTATCTCTTCTAACATTACTCCTATGACTGATCCACGTTTCGATAAGCTTGAAAAAGCTATCAGTGATGTCACTGCCAATACATCCGATGTGGTTATAGAGCAAATCAAAAAAGAAGTCGCTGAACTGTCCAAAGATAAAAAAAATTATTTTAAAATTGCTCTCTTGACCCATAGTGATAAAGTCAGCAGCAACAATGTGTTTGAGGAAATTCTTAAAGTCGCGAATGACGCATATGCCGAAGTACATCGAGCAAAAGTAGAAGTAAAACAGGCAACCCCTGAAGATATAAAGCGAGTCAAAATTCTTGAAAAAAAAGATAAACTTGAAATAGAAACTCAAATGATGCAAAATTGCTCAATTCCCACTATAGTACTGGCACACAATCTCGGGCAAGCACAACAAGAATTATTACATTCCTTCATCAGTAATACTGTTGAAACCATCTTCACCTTAATCTCAGACAGACTGATAATGACCCGATATCCAAAAAATACTGTTGTTCAAAACAATATAGCCACATTACATAACAACGTAGATATCCTCAACAGCAATCAAAACTTCCTCAATACTGAATTAGAAATGTGCAAACAATACAAAACTGATTTGCAAAGAAGAGCAACCCACTATGACAAGACAATACAAAGAAAACTAAAAAGACATCTAGAGAAGGAAAATAAGTGATTATAAAAAAAAATTTACTCCTGCTATCCGTGATAGGAATCTTTTCAACAGTTGCTCTGCATTCAATGGATAACGAACCAAAAGTAAAAGAAAAAACACCTAAAGAAGAATATCAAGAAGCAAAAAAAAATTATTGGGAAAAAAAGGCTGATAGAGACAAAGAAGCACAAGAACTTCAAGCGCGAGTAAACAGTCCTCGTGGATACGTAGAACAAGAAGCTACTAAGCAGACTGTGGGTCTTGTTGTCAAAAGGCTTGATAGCGGACTTTCGTATATCACCGACGAGCTAAGAAAACAATGGGTAGGTCTTTCAGAAGCAGAAATACTACAAAAAGAAATAGAAGAGTTAGATAGACAACTCAAAACGGAGTCTCTTAAGGGACAAGCTCTTAATAATGAGATAGCAACTGTTACAAAACAAACTAAAGACGAGGAACAAGTTGTACTCAAAAAACAAGAACTCAATCATGATATTGATGCTGCAGAAAAAATAGGGTCTCGTTTACCGGGAACATATAATAATCCCGCATTTAAAAAGCGATGGACAGAACTTGCAGCTCAAGCTGGCATAGACTTACCTGAAGAAAAAACTCCAGAGGATACAAATAAAACGACCCCGCAAAAAGAAAAAATAGGCCTGTTGTCAAAATTGGCAACCCCTTTTGTCTTTACGGCGATAACGGCTGGCCAATTTGCTGATTTTCTTGCAGGCTGTTCATTTGCACACATCACAAATCTTGAATGCTTTAAAGGCACCGTTATTGAAGCACACTCTCTCGGCATTAATCGTCTTCTGATTGCAACAACAGTTGCTGGTATTTCATACGTAGCATACAAAAAGTACAAATCATATAACACTGATGAAGAAGATGATTGGTACAATAACGATGACGATACAGAGTAAGATTATTTTTGCATAATAAAAAAGCCCAGCATAAAATCTGGGCTTTTTTTACATCTGTTTTGATAAATATGAAAGTGCTTGGCGCAGTAAAACATCAAACGTCACATTGTCTGTTTTTATATTCTTTCTTACATACTCCATTGCCCTGCCAATTTCTGTACGCGAATAATTTAATGACTGCAACGCCAAAGAAACATCGTGGAAGTGCGAAACATCTTTCATCTCACTCACATCCACCGTACCTGATTCAATAAGATTTGCCACTTTGTGCTTTAATTGCACAATAATTTGTTCAGCCTTTTTTTTGCCGATCCCATTAACTTTACTGAGTATTTGATCATCACCCGCTGAAACGGCATGTAAAAAATTCTGAGAACCCAAATCGGCCAATATTGCGAGTGCTATTTTGGGGCCAATACCTGAACAACTGATTATTACTTTAAAAATTGATCTGTCCAAGGGGAGCGAAAAACCAAACAAACTGGGACCATTTTCTGCATTCCAATGTACATAGCTATACACTTTGATTTGCACGCCTTTTTCGAAACTTCTGCTCTGCGGCACCTGTAAACTAACGCCAATCATGCCCACATCAAGGATAATTTCCTGATCTTGTGCATCTTTTATTATTCCAACAAAATAATCAACCATACAATGCCTCTTTATTTATTTTTATAGCCTTTTTTATTGACAAAAACCGTACTC
>DATEAY010000031.1 GCA_035288105.1 Candidatus Babeliales bacterium | reverse complement strand
CGAAAATACACTTTTTAATTCACACCACAGCTTATCTGATATAAACTTCATAACAGCCCTTTTTTTTGTTTGTTTCCAAAGGCTATTATAGCCTTTTTAAAAAGGGCTTTCTTCTTTAATTAATTTTCGGATAAGCTCTAAGGTACATTTTTTTTCTATCCCGATTTATTCCTGTAAAATTCCCTGAAGTACTCATCCTTTTACCATCTAGTCCTGTTGACATAACAAAGTTTTGTATATAAGATTTAAGTGAAAATGCCGTATTTAAGGCATTGTGTAGTGTTTTAAATCATAATCTATTATCGAAGGATTTATATGAACGTATCACGCGCTTTACTAACTGCAATGTTGTTTGTAGCTCCTTACTCTATGGTTATTGCTGAAGACGGACAAAAAGAAACTCCGGCTACAGAAACAGCAAAAGTTGAAAAAGCTGGTATTTTAGCAACTGCTGCTCTTCCTTTTGTTTTTGTAATAGCTCAAGCAAAAAATGTTGCTGGTTGGACTGCTGACAAAAGTTTTAATATTCCATTAAAATACATTGCAAGTTTTGACTGCCTCAAAGACGGTAGATTTGCAAAGCATGTTAACAATAACAACATTGGTCGCGCGCTTGTTGTATTAGCAGCTGCTGGCATAGCTTACAAAACTTATGACATGTACTATGCAAATGCGGATGATGTTGATGCTGACGATAATGATGCTATCTTCTTTGAAGAATCAGAAACTAACTAATTCTTCCTCCTTCGCTATCCACCTGCGCATAAAGCTACGGCGGACATGAGCTATGGCGGACGCGTCTTAGTAAGTTATAAAAATAAAAAAGAGGGACTTAAAAAAAGTCCCTCTTTTCTTACGCTCAATGTAAATAATTATTTTAACTCTTTTTCAACTAATGCCGCTGTTTTTGATACTTTTTTAATCCACTCAAGTAAAATGTCCTGCTTTTCTTCATTTGACAATTGCCACGCGTATTCAGATGTGTGTAAACGATGTATAACATCGTACAAACACAATGCAACGCTCACCGAAACATTAAAACTTTCAACAAATCCAAACATTGGTATTTTAACAAACATGTCTGCTTGTGCTAATGCATCTTCGGATAATCCTGTTTGCTCACTGCCAAAAATGAGTGCCGTTTTTTGATCTAACGGCAATTCAGGAAGTGCATAAGATTGTCGGTGTGGCGTTGTGGCAACAATGCGATAGCCTTGTTTTTTTAGTGCGGTAATGGAATCTGTAATTGAACTATATGATTGCACATCCACCCATTTTGATGCGCCCATTGCAATAGTCGGCACTGCTTTGAATGTATGTTGAGCTTCTACCACATGCACATCTTGAACACCAAAAATATCGCAGGTACGCAATGCAGCACTGGCATTATGCGGTTGGAAAAGATCTTCCAAAACAACAGTTATATACCGTGTGCGGTTTTCTAGCACTGCATACATCTTTTCACGCTTGTTTTCCGTCACGTATTGTAAAAGTTGCTCTATTAGTGCGGCTTTATCATGGGTATTCATACTGCAAATGGCCTATGCTTAAAAAGTTTTATATTTTTCAGTATACAGCCATTCTACAGAAAAACACCTAGAAATAAGCCTTTTTTGACCCCGTTTGCCAATAAAACTGCAAGGTTTATACTGATATACAAGACGAATAAGTCCAATAATAAGGTCCTAAATGAAAAAATTTACCCTAGCCACGCTCTGTACTATTGCCGCACCGGTTATCGTTCTTTCACTTTTTGCACAAGAAATTTCCCCCAGAAGGCCACTCTATCTCCACGAACAGAAAAAATCAGTTCGTTCTACACAACAACATCTGAGTACTTTCACCTCTACCGGTGATGTGATTCTTGATTTTTATGCCGATTGGTGTGGACCATGTAATCGTATGTCACCACTTATTGACAGCCTTGCTGCAACAATGCCGGGATTCACTTTTATTAAAATTAACCGTGACTTCTTTTTAGATCTGGCAAATATATTCAATATAACAAGTATTCCAACTCTCATTTTCCTACGTAACGGACAAGAAATTGGTCGTTATGATGGCAAACCGCTCACAAAACATGAACTTGCTCAATTAATTATTAGAGTGTACAATAACAAATAGTTATAGCGTGCTATTTGTAGGACACGTGGCTTGACCAAAAATTCCAAAAACCCATCCTCCAACAGCTGTTAATACCGTCACCGCAAGACCCACATATTGCAGCCGTATTTGAGCTTGTTGATCATTGATTTGAGTATTTTGTAATCCAATATGAGTATCGACAATCGCTGAGCGATGTGGTTGTCCATCTACATGGTCATAAGCAGCTTTCATAGCTTCAAACATAAGCAATTTATATTTTTCAGAGGGATCTGGTTGCTTGCCCTTAATCTTTCCATATTTTTTATTCAAAAAAGCTTCCTGCTGATTATCTGAACTTCCAAAAAAAATATCTAATATACGCTGAACAGTTGTTTGTGTTTGTGACGTACCATTGTTACTATTATTTTTATGCATAAGTTCTGTAAGTACTTGGGGATCTATATCAAAAGTACCTGCTAATGAAGAATATTCTCTCAGTTCTTCCAAATCCATCTTGTGATGTCTTCCAAAGCTATGCAATGAAGGGTTAAAAAGCTCCAGCATTGCCCATACTTCTTCTTCTGAATACTGTTTTTCATCATCCGGTAATATTATCCGCCCCTGTCCTACAACTTCTTGCACAAGTGCTCTCGGCAATAAAGAGAATCTTTTTTTTGGCTCAACCGTATCATCAATGTCTTCTGCTACATTTGGAACACTGCCTACGGTTACATTGAGAGGACGTGATTGTTCATCTTCAACGATAATACGCTTTTTAACAACACGTTGAGTATTTTGCGCAGTACGGATACTTTTAGCTCTTTGTACCTGTCGCCCCAATTCTTCCAACTGTGTCACTGGCGTCTTGGGTGTTTGGCTTGCTCCACTGCGAGAAGTTTTTGATTCTTTAACAACAGAATCTAACTTGAGACTTGGAACTTTTCCCTTAGGTCCTTCTTCTGGATTCTCTTCAGGAGTAATAGTAATTCTTTCTTCACTTACTCTACGCGTAAGGGCATGTTTTGGCTTTGCAGAAGCATCACTCTCATCCATACTCAGTACCATAAATGAATAACATAAAACACTACCTATAAAAATAATTCTTTTGTGTATCATCAGATGCTCCCTTTATAAAGTATATCATCTTTTATATCATTATTTTTTGTCGGGAGTGTCCTCTTTGGGTTGTTTTTGCTGTTTTTTTGCCTTATCTTGAACTTTTTCTTTCGGTGATTTTTGCACATCCGGTCCCAAACTATTGGCATCTCTGGCCCGCTGATAATCAGCCTGATTCAGATTGGGAACTTTGCCTGCACTAACCTTACGTGGAACAACAATTTTTCTTGTTTTATCATCGTTATTATCCATGGCATACATCGCACATGAAAAACATACAACAGTACTGATAAAAATAACCATACTTTTCGTCATAGCATGCTACCTCCATAAAGCACATTCTTACTTACACTATCTATTTTTTTTGAGAAGAATCTTCTCCAGATATTCCATGACCGTTTTTTGTTCTTTCTATACTTTTCTTTAGCTCGTCAAAACTTTTTACCGGAGTTTTTGGTGTTCCACCTGATGATGACGTACCTCCTAAACTACCCTGATTTCTGCTAGGACTACTGTCATCTTTAAAATCAAGATTAGGAACATCTTTTGATTTTTTGCGACTTACTTTTTTTGATTTAAGCTTATCCATCGCACATATCATTGATGACATACATAGAATACTTACTACTAAACCAACCATTTTTTTTGACATCATCACTCCATAAAAAATATTATTATTTATAGCTCCTATTTTTTTTCAGCCTCATTTGCCTTATTAATTGGATCTCCATCAACGCGAGGGCCTTTACGTGTTGATAACTCAAATGTAACGTGTTTTTTTTGACGCGATTCTCTTTGTTTTTGAACTTCTTGAATCAATTGATTAAAGCACTCTATACGGTTTTTAGTAGGACTAGCATCCATTCCTTATAACGTTGCTGTAACACATAACGAACATAACAAACCGTTCACTATTTTTCTCATCATGATACCCCCACAATAATGAAATCTAACTTCTGCTCGCCATTGTACCTAATTACTAAGACGAAAAAAAAGAAGAAGGGCTTTTGCCCTTCTTCTTAATAATAAAATCAATCATCAGTTCGATTATTCTATAATCACCATTCCAATGAACCTGCAGTCTGATATTCAGTAACACGTGATTCAAAGAAATTCTTTTCTTTGCTCAAATCAGTAGACTGCGACATCCAAGGGAATGGATTTTTTGTACCATACACTTTTGGTAAATCAATGCGTTCTAAACGACGATCGGTAATATGTTCAACATATTCAGCAAATTGTTGTGCATTAATCCCTAACATTCCTTGTGGACACGCATCAAGCGCATATTGTTTTTCCAACACCACTGCTTGCTTGACCAACTCAACAATCTCTTGTTGAAAGCTTTCAGTCCAAATTTCAGGATTTTCTGATTTAATCACGTTGATTAAATCGCAACCAAATGCAAGGTGAAGACTTTCATCGCGCATGATATATTCAAATTGCTCACCAATACCAATCATTTTATTCTGGCGCTTTAATGCAAGCATCATCGCAAAACCTGCATAAAAGAAAATACCTTCCATGATCACGTAAAAACCAATAAGATCGTGCACAAAGCGTTGAATATTTTCAACCGTATCAGTTGTAAAATTTGGATCCATAATAGATTTTGTCAAATTCACCACAAAATCATCTTTTTCTTTGATTGAAGGTATCACTTCGTACATATTATAAATTTCATCAGGATTTAATCCCAATGAATCACAACAATAAATGAATGTATCGGTGTGCACTGCTTCTTCATACGCCTGGCGTAGCAAATATTGACGACACTCCGGATTGGTTACGTGCTTATACACCGTAAGAACCAGGTTGTTCGCCGTTAACGATTCAGCGGTAGAAAAAAAACCAAGATTCCATAAAATCAAACGGCGTTCATTTGCAGTCAACACGGTAGAAGATTTCCATTGCTCAACATCATGCTGCATAGAAACTTCTTCTGGTGTCCAATTGTTCGCAACACCATCTTTATAATGCTGACGCGCCCA
Source organism: Candidatus Babeliales bacterium (assembly GCA_035288105.1). Lineage (NCBI taxonomy): Bacteria > Candidatus Babeliae > Candidatus Babeliales > Candidatus Babeliales bacterium. Next base: position 3,500 of record DATEAY010000031.1, on the reverse strand, counting down.
TTGATATCTCATTGGTAAAATTTTATTTGGATCTACTGTTGAATTATTAATAATTCCATTTTTATTCATGACTAACCTTTCAAACAAGTTCATTATTTCATGCGCTCATCCTGAACTTGTTGAAGGATCAAGCGCCGCTATCCTTCGATACGCCCCTCCGGGGCACTCAGGACGAGCGGAAGAGATGCATATTCATTCCAAAAAAAAACAATTATCTTTCTTTATGCTCATGGTGAGAGTTCTTTCCCCCGCTCGTCCTGAGTGTTTTCTTACCCCATGTTCCAGTTCCTTTCACACGGGGACCCCGGCGTAGAATAACGGAGCTGGGGATAGAAAAATGTATCGAAGGATAGCGGAAAAAAATGCTATTGACACACATCACATGCAGGATCATCAGAAATACTGCATGATTTACCCGCAACAATCTCTTCATCCGATAAGATAACATCCTGTTTTTCGATGGTAGTAGCAGCAGATGTTGCACTATCCATTGTTTTGTACACACGCTTTTGCGTAAATCCAAATTTATTCGCATCAAGACTTGCTTTTTCAATCTGACTTGCACCAAGAGTTCTTAAATAATATGTTGTCTTAAGCCCCACTTGCCATGCAGCAATGTAAATATCATTCAACATTTTTCCAGAAACTCCACGCATAAACACATTGTGCGAAATACTTTGATCAAGCCATTTTCCACGTGCTGCAGTAACATTAATCAAATGTAATGGATCAATTTCAAACGCTTCTTTATACTTATCTTTAAGTTGTTGTGGAATAGCATCAATCATTTGCACATTACCATCGTAATATTTAAGCAATTCAAGCATCTCTTGATTCCACAAATCATGAGCCTTCAGATCATCTATCAAATATTTATTAATAACGGTAAACTCACCACTCATATTTGTTTTGACATAGATATTTTTGTAAATTGGCTCAATTGAAGGAAACACACCAGAAATATTTGCTATTGTTGCTGTTGGTGCAATTGCCATAACATTTGAATTACGCATACCGTACTGTTGCACGTGTTGACGCACAGAGGACCAATCACGTTTGCCACCACGCTTTACTTGTACAGTAACCCCTCGTTCTTGCTCAAGCAGATCTATAGTATCTTGTGGAAAAATATTACGATCCCACTTAGAACCCTTGTATGATGCATACGCTCCGCGCTCTTTTGCAAGCTGAGATGATGTCAAAATTGCATGATACGCAACAAACTCCATTACTTCATCAGAATATGTAATCACGTACTCAGATGCAAAATTAATCCCTACTTGATACAATAAATCCTGGAACCCCATAATACCAAGACCAACAGGACGATGCCGTATATTTGATGTTTGTGCTTCTTGAACTGGATAATAGTTGATATCAATCACGTTATCTAACATGCGCACTGCTGTCGCAACCGTTTTACTCAATTTTTCTTCATCAAGTTTGCCGTCTTTTACGTGATATGCTAGATTAACTGACCCTAAGTTACATACTGCTATTTCTTCCGCTGAAGTATTAAGCGTAATTTCTGTGCACAAGTTAGAACTATGAACAACCCCCACATGATCTTGTGGTGAACGAATATTGCACGGATCCTTGAATGTAATCCATGGATGTCCTGTTTCAAACAACCTACTCAACATTTTACGCCACAACTCACGCGCTGGAATTGTCTTATGCATCTTGATGACATCAAGCTTTACCATTTCTTCGTATTCTGCATAGCGCTTTTCGAACGCTTTACCATACAAATGATGCAAATCTGGAGCTTCTTCAGGAGAAAAAAGCGTCCATTGTCCATCAGCAATAACACGCTTCATGAATAAATCAGGAATCCAATTAGCGGTATTAATATCATGCGTACGACGACGTTCGTCGCCAGTGTTTTTACGCAAATCGAGAAAATCTTCAATTTCCAAATGCCACGTTTCAAGATACACAACAGCTGCACTGCGACGCTTGCCACTCCTATTAATTGCTGCAACAACATCGTTGTTAATTTTTAAAAATGGAAGAACACCCTGACTTTCTGTTTTGATAGAATCAACCATCGCACCACACGCACGAATATTACTCCAATCCACCGCAACCCCACCTGACCACTTTGCAAGCTGAGCGGAATCTGAATAACTTTTAAAAATATTAATTAAATCATCTTCTACTGTTGAAAGAAAACAAGAACTCAATTGTGGTCGCAACAATGCCGAATGCAATAATGTTGGTGTGCTTGGCACATAGTGCAATGTAGACATCACATTATAAAATTCAACGGCTGCTTTATTTTTGTCAGGCTCATTATACGAAAGCCCCATTGCAACACGCATCCAAAAGGCTTGCGGAAGTTCAATGTGACGAGTTTCATATTTAAGGAAATACCGTTTATATAAGATACTCACACTCATATAATCAAATAAACTATCTCGCTCAACAGATAATTGTTGCGCAAGATATTCTAGGTCAAAATCAGCCAAGCGTTTATCAAGCAATTCAAGCTCTATTCCAGTGGTAATACCATTAATAAATGTTTTACGGTACACCTGTTCACTATCAATGCGCTCAATAGAAACGTGAGTGACTTGTTTAAATAATTTTTTTAATTGCAAACGTACTGCAATTTTGCCATATGCAGAATCACGTTCAATAAAACTAGTTGTGGCAAGTATTAACGCATCAATAATACCATTGGGCGTAATACCATCAAAAACATTTTTCAATGTTTCACTTAAAATTAACTCCAGATCAGTAAAAAATTCATATCCAATGCATGCCCAGCCAATCGTTTGTCTCAACCGTTTTTCGCTCAACACCTCTCGAATTCCATCAGGCTTTACGACAGAAAACATGTATAATTTTTTTTCTGTTTTTTCAGCTGCGTCATTACTTAAAAATGGTGCGGCTGAGACTCGATTATGCTGTTCCATGATATCCTCTAATCCTTTTAGGGTTTGGTTAATTTCACACAACTTATTACAAAGCACACTAATACGATTGTCTCGCAGCTGTTACAGATCACAATCGCAACACCAGATTATTATTTCTCTATAAAACTTTTTTTAAAATAGTTGCTATATGAAAAAAGATAATGCATTGTATCACTCTAGGATAATGACTAAGTCCCTTATAATCAAATAGTTTTTATAACTTTTTATTGAAAATATATTCTTAAATTTTTTGTAACCTTCAAATCAAAATTAATACATTTAGAATAAAAAATATCAAATCGCGGTCTATTTCTATTGATGCAACTATAAAGAACGAACTGACCATTTTTGTGTAAAAAAAATGAATGAGCTCCAAATAAAAACAAGTCAATCATTCAAAAAAACATTTTACTAAAAACGCCTAATGGGTAATTCATTTTTAGTAACACACCTTTTTCATCCCTCACTGCCTCTTGTATGTATCCCCCCTCGCCACTATTTCTTTTCTTATTCGTAGATTCAACCCTACCCCAAGCATCCCAATTTTCGCAAATATTTAGACCAACCGAAAAATAAAGG
>DATEAY010000030.1 GCA_035288105.1 Candidatus Babeliales bacterium | reverse complement strand
GATAACATCTACTCCACCGCACACGTTTCCAATAATCAATTGGATTTTTGATCAAATCAACAATCCACCAACCTTCATTGCTATCAATTGACCATAATCTGAAAATAATTCTTCCATGAATTTGTTCTTTTTTCACTGGTCCAAAAAAGCGACAATCTTTACTACCAAGACGATTATCTCCCATTCCCCAATATTCATCCGGTCCAAGTTTAACAAAAAACACATCTGACTTATTCCAATTATTGCGCGTTTCATCAGGAGAGAATTTACCGTTCCCGGGATAAAGCGGTGTTCCTGGAGTAATGAGAGAAGGATTGCCTTGTGCATCATGCAAAACACGCTTTTCGTCAAACTTATAGAACTTCTGCTGATCATATGGCTTGCTAGAATCATACGAACGTGGTGCAAGCACTTCTTGTGATAATCGCTCCATTACATATTGATTAATCATTGACTGATCAAGCTTGTATTGCCGAGATAACTTTTTCACTTCTGCTTCTATTACTTTAATTAAAACATCCTGATCTTGCGAAAGTTCACTGATCAACGGATATGTATTGATATACAGTTCATTCAATTTTTCACCATTACGATATACAACAGGCTTGCTATCTTCAATTGCACCACGAATGGTATCTCCTGGCACACCAATAATACGTTTGGTCCAATTCTGTGGACCCCACACATAGCGCTGAAATAAGCTTTTAAAGTAGTTGTCAGAATATTGATATTCTGGATCATTCATCGCAATAATTTCACCACGTCGCGGGCCTCTAAAATTGTACGTAAACTTATCAGATAAAAACCGTTCTCCAACCAATATTGTTGTTTCCATGGAACCAGTGGGAACTTGATACAAACCAAAGCCATACGTGCGAATTAAAAAGACAATAATAAGTAAACCCGCAAATTCAATGATACTGCTCAGCGTGCTTTGTTCTTTTTTTACCTTTTGATGAGACATAAAAATTCCTTATGTTTGATACACACTCATGACAATTATTTTCGCCTATAACAACAAAAAGCACAAGGATCTGCAATAAAGGCCCATATAACTATTTCTCGTTTTTTTCATTCAAAATTATATACTACACAACTATAGTGCTAAACAATTACTCAAAACAATAGGAGAACTATATGACAGTTGATACTACTTCAGATACTATACGATTGATTAACTATGATATTTCATTCGAACCTCTTAGCACATATACACGCTCTAAAGAACTCGAACAAACAAGCGTGAGAATGCGAGAGTTGCTTGACTCAAATTATAAAGAAGCTCTAAAGCAACTTCCTGCTCTCATTGAAAAATATCCAAACGATCCCACTCTTGCTGGATACCTCGCAGCCGCCCACACTCTCAATAAGGATACTGTTGCAAGCAAACAATTAATCATTCAGAATTATAATAAATTTCCAACGTATTTTTTTGCACGATGTATGTACGCAGACCTTTGTATTCAAGAAAACAACCTGGAAGAAGCCGCCAAAGCAATTGATAATAAGTTTGATCTAAAAATCTTATATCCCGATCGATCTGTATTTCATGTTTCAGAGTTGCTAGCATTTTGCCAGGTATGTACAAAATATTTTGGTGAATTGGGCGATTATAACCAAGCTCAAATTTACGTCGATATAATTAAACAACTTGATGACGAACACCCACTCGTAGAAAATTTGGAAAGTTATCTTTTTTATTGCGCCGCAAAACAAACTGTCAAACAATTTTTCAACAGAAAAAGTAAAAAACAGGGGGCTTAAAAGCCCCCGCTTTGCCTTGTAGGTTTTTAATTTTACTGATTTTGGATATATTCTCGTATACGATCTTCATTAACCTGGCCGCTTGTTTCTGCAAAGTATCCGTCTGACCAAAAACTTTTACCCCACAAAAATTCTTTCATTTCTGGAAATTCTTCCCGTACAATTTTACTTGTCATTCCCTTGAACAATTGAACCATACGACTCACACTCACATTTGGATTCATTTGAACTAACATATGAACATGATCCGGCTGAATGTTTAACTCTTCTATTTTCCATCTTTGTAAATCTGCACATTCATGCAACAGATCTTTTATTCTTTCTGCTACTTTTCCCTTTAATACTCTTTTTCTATACTTTGGAATCCATACTAAATGATACATAAGCCTATGCTTTGTTTGAGACTCGTGCCAATATTTGCTCATGTTTTTTAGTATGCCCAAAGATCCGGCTCTTCGCAATGCTGCTTTCGCCCATTGCTCCATCGCCTCCAATATGACTCGCATTCATCCCCGGCTTTAAAAAGCCAGGGTTTTCTGCTCAGTTAAATAAAATGGCCTGATTTTTGTTCTTTGTGATTATTCATTTTCTTATTTCTTTCAATACAAATGATTATTGGACATATAACGATCAACGCCACTACAATGGGCATATAGTTATTCCAACTCATGGTACTATACCTTAAAAAAACCTACATTAGACCTCTTTCGATTCTCTAAAAAATAGGTATATTAAATGACTAATCTTAAAAAGGAATAGTCATGAAAATAGACCATTTAAAAAAAATATCTGATGAACAATTTCGTAGGGTAATAGGCGTAAAACGCAAAACATTCAA
>DATEAY010000029.1 GCA_035288105.1 Candidatus Babeliales bacterium | reverse complement strand
TAGTTAATGAAGCTTTTTTGTATGAAAAATTGATTCGTCAGGGTTGCGATGAAGGGATATTTCATACAGATACGCCTCTTGAGTGTGCTGAATTTATTTTTATCCTGAGGTTATGCATAAAGGACGCGCACTACCATTATCTAACCAAGGTAAAAATAAATGGATAACGTTACAGCAAATGTTGAATCAAGAAGATAGGTGGTCATAATATAATCAGTTATTACCCACGCTCCATTCTTGCATATTACACGATTGTGTGCATCCCTCACAAATCAATCGTAATACATTCATCCACTGGCATGACTGTGCAAAGATTGTATCATGGTATGATTTTTCAATATGTATAAAAGGACAATAAATCGCAGAGCCGTGAACAAAATTCTTGACATCAAAACCACAGCAATAAGCAATAATCATTCGGTTATGCAGATCCTGTAATTGAAATAAAGCAGCATTAAACTCGGTGTTATTAGGCATGTGTTTTTGACATAGCAAGAAAAATTCGATCATATCGGTATACATTGGCCACATACAAAGACGTGGTGTGTGGTTACGTGCATTTTCTAAAATTTCTAGTGCGTTTGGTATGTTCAAAAGAGATGTAATGGTAATGTCCATTGCGGTACATACTTCATGAATAAGGCTCAAATCAAACACAGAATTAGTGTAAATGCCTTTATCATCATGTACATTGTAATAGGCATCAAATGCTTTTACCATGCCAATTGCGACAGTGCGTGGATCATTAAATTCATTTTTTAGTGATTGCATAATTCCTGTGTAATCAAAACCATCTTTGAGGGCACAACTTTGGCATCCAACCATAAAGTTTGCAAAAGGTGCTATTTGGTAACCAACTTCCATCATGGCTCCCATGCAGGTGTCAAAAGCTACAATATCAATATTGCTATGTAATAGTTGATTTTTGATGTGATATAGGCCTGCAACAAGATTGCTATTGGTCAGATATGTATGAGATCCTTCATTGAACATAAATCCACGATGATTGTGTTGGTGGTCCATTAATCGTGAACGTTTTATTGCGCAACAATTTGCTGTAACATCATGATCAATCACCCATTTTTGCGCAGCCTCATTCCATCGAGGATCTAAAATGCCCCACCCGTGATTTGATAAAATCAGCATTGTATGATCAGCGTTATTATTATTAAACCCCCAGGTCGCAGCATTAATAAAATCTTGTTTGCTATCACCGCTTAAAGAAATGCGTTCTAAAAATTGTAAATTATTGTTTTTTATTTTGTATCGCAGAGCTATATTGTGATATGCATGCAATTGAATAAAACATTCAACAGTATGATCCAATTGTGCATCCATCATTTCAGTGATGCTTTTGAATGCCATGTCACTTAAATTATCGCTAGAATCCATGTAAAACAAAACACGCCAACTAGCTGCATTGAGAAAGGATTGAGTAAGACAGAAAATCAACAAGCCAATATAATATATCTTTTTGATATGCATCTTATAGCCTCCCATTATTATTTTTACTAATAGATTAATGGAGAGGCTAAATTTTTGTCAACAGCTTATTTGAGCTTTTTTCTAATGCATTAAGCATTACATTGAATATTTTTCGCCTTACATCTACTACTCTATGAAGTTGTTAATCAGATAGTTGTTTTACATGTTTCATTTTCATGACTGTTTTTTTTTAACATTAGTCACTCTTTTGATAAAGATAGTAATATGGTATCAGATTCGCGTGATGGTAAGCGAATAGATAAAAAATAAGTTGTGGCAACAACGAAGAAAGGTTGGTTTACCAGAACCAACCTTTTTGTTTAGGTTTTTCAGCGGGCCAGAAAATATTAGATAATGCTTGCTGTATGTTTTCTGGTAAATGCTGAAAAATATCAGCATCAGCGCTGCCTATGGATAATTTTTTAACAGAGCTTTGTTTTTTTAGCTCGGAATATAATTTAAAAATCAATTTCGTTTCAGAGAAGGTACAGTTTTTTAATTGGTTGATCATTGCCTCATCTTGATCAGTCCAAAGCGTGCACTCTACAACAAGAGGACTGTTGCCTCCATGTATTGCTGAACACCCAAATATCACTTTTTGCCCATTAAGACTAATTGCCATAGAACTCAGTTTACTTTCTGATAATGTTATATCTAAATACGTTTCTTGTACTATATTATAATTATTATCAATATTCAGTATCTGAATACCAAATGGTTCACCAATAATAATTGTTCTACCATCGCAAGCAAATAATGCTTTAAAAGGATCATTCAACTGGTTACCGGTAAAAAAAGTAGACCAATGTGTAATCAATGAATAGTCTGGCGAGAACTGCATATTAATTCCCTTGTCAATGTCTAACAGATAAGCTTTTGCAACCATATCACTTCTTTTACGACCCACGTAAAGAATTTTTGTATCGTCAGGACTAAATGACACAGAATAGATATCATTGCCAAAACCTTTAAAAAGTTTTTTCTTTGCCGGCACAGTCACAAAATCATACATTAGAATAACAGCGGTATCGGATACATTCCCATATCCAGCAACAACTTTTGTGCCATCGGAATTAAACGCTACTGAAAAAACAGGTTTGTGAGGGCCAACTATGTTGGCAATTAGAGTTCCTGTTGCAACGTCCCATACCATAAGATTATTATAGTATCCATTAGCATTTCCACCAGATCCTGAAACAATTTTGGTTCCATCAGGACTAAATGCTACTGAGTTAATATCTCCCCAATGACCGGTAAGATTATGAATCAGATTACCTGTGTTGGCATCCCATATTTCCAGATGATCATGATCACCTATAACAACTTTGGTGCCCTCAGGGTTCATCGCCACCTGATCAACATAGTGGAACTCCTCTAATTTTTGATTCACCAACGTTTTGCTTGTTGGAATATTTCTGATTGCAAACCTCTGGTGTAACCCTTCAATAATTATTGTACCATCAAAATTGAGAGCAACTGATGAAATAAGTCTCTCCCTCCCATCAGAATCTGCATAATTTCGCAAAACCTTTTTTGTAGTTTGCACATTCTTTTTTTGAAATAAACCTGATAAATAAGCAATAATAGGCTGGGTGATAAGTGACTTTAGTGGTTTTTGCAAATCACTATTTAATTTTTCAAGTTCTTTATCGGCAACAATAGCATCTATATTGTCCTTATATTTATTTTTGATTTCATAAAAACAAACATTTTGCACATTCTCGGGGCAGTCTAAATGATGAATGCAGTTAACTACATCAACCAATCGCTCTGACGAATAACCAGCTATTGCTTTTTTGATCGATTCCGCAATTTTTTCTTTTGACTGATTTTTGTTTTCTTCATATATTTTTAAAACATAAAAAGTATTTTTTATGACAGCAGCAGGAAAATTAAGTGGGATGCTTTTGCTTTGATCTCCCGTAGCTGTAGCCACATTTTCAACAATATCTGTAATCATATTGTTCAACGTTTTGCTTATTTTAACAACATCACCAGGAACGCAAATACCAAAATACGATCCCCGCTCATGAATAAAAAACTCATTTTTCTTGCATGATGCAGCATCAACAAGACCTTCTTCTCCTTGCCATATTTTTAGTGGAGTTATTCCGCCTTTTTTTAGGTTTGCCAGCTTTGCCAGCGTTGCTTTACGCTTTTCCATTGACAAAGTAGCGCCTTTTGGCCTACCAGCAATCATTGCATCCAATGAACAAGAAAAAGAGGACACGATCAAATTCACCGCAACAATTAAAGTATTTACTCTTAAGTGCCTCATAAGTTTTTCCTATTAGAAAACACACGATATTTGAGTTTTTGTATAGACCTCATTGATAATATTAATAAATATCCATACTGAAAGTAAATAGATTTCTATAAAAATATGAAGATAATGATGAGTAAGATAAAATTTAAAAGACATTATTGTTATTTACTACCACAGCACAAATGCCATATCTTGCAAATGCCATTTTTTTGACGGAAAACAAGATGCTTTCAAGGGTATTGAATGCATATGCTGACCGTTGAGCATTGAATGTAGAGGGGCTAAAGTTATTTTGTGTATCGAGTAATGTTATAGTGTCAGAATCTTTGTGTTATGTGCTTAAAAATTTTCCATGTGGGCTGAATCGAACATGGTCACAATGTATTGCCAGTGTTGTTTTTAAATTAAAATTTGGAAGTGTATAAACCTCAATTTGCTTTTCTACCCATTCGTAATCGATGTGTTTTTTCACGGCTATGCAATAGTGTCCTGATGGATCAAATTCAATCTGACTGATAAAATAGTTGGATCCTTTAGAAACTTCAAAACTTATTATTGGATGTTTTAACAAAAGGTTTGTTAGTTCGGGCTTACACAACTCATAAAATTGTGTTCTAACCAACTCAATGATTCCTTCAGGTGCATTTTTGACAAGTGCTCTAACCTTATCTTGAGTGGTTGTAAAATTGCGTATATTCTGCTGTAGTAACGGAATTAATTGTTTCTGCATCAAAGCTTTTGTTGATAAATCTTGCAGAGTTAGAATTGATATGTCTTGTTTTGGGGCTTCTTTGTTTGAGGTAGTCCATGGAATGAAGTTTCAATGAAAAGGATAGCGATAATATTGTAAACAATATGATTTTCTTCATTGATATTCTCAATTAAAGGTTTAACCTTTTTCTTTCAATGTACCTTATTCAATGGTCATAAGTCAATAGTTGCTTTTTTGAAGCATCAATAGCAAACTAATCTATTAAAAGAATTTCTATAAAAGACTTACATTCATGATCGTTATCATAAACGGCTGTTCTTCGGCGGGAAAATCAAGCATTATCAAAGAAATGCAAAAGTTGAGTAAAAAACCCTTACTCCACACAGGTATTGATTGGTTTTGGAAGATGATACCAGGTGAGTATAAAGAATTTGGTTCTAAAGCTCATGAAGGTTATTCTTTTACACAAACAGTTGAAAGTCAAAATAATCCCGTCATCCACGTTCAAACAGGTCAATTTGGACAAAAAATTGATAATGCAATGCCATATGTTATTAAATGTCTTGCTGATTTTGGTCATGATATAGCGATAGATGAAATTTTTACTCGCGATACAACTTTGCATAACTACATTACAGCACTACGAGAAAATACAGTTTATTTTGTTGGTGTTATGTGTAGTCTGCAAGAGTTAGAAAAGCGTGAAAAACAACGTGGTAATAGAGAATTGGGTTTAGCTCGCGGACAAATTGATTTTGTTCATGAGTATTGCGACTATTATGATTTCATAGTTGATTCAACGGATTGTGATGCGACTGTGTGTGCACAACACATTTTGAATTTTATCGATGCTAATCCTTATCCCTCTGGGATGAGAAAGTTAGAACCAAGAGTTTTAGAAAAAAGTAAATAAAAAAACCGCGTTCAATTTTTTATTCATTTCAAGTACACTGCTCATATTCTTAACACTAGATATGAGCGGAGTTTTTTACATGAATGATGAAGCTTTAAAAATTGCGCAAGCGAAAAATGATGGATATTTAAGAGTTGATCCTTCGACAGGCTTCCTTCGACAAGCTCAGGATGAGCGGCGAGCGGGTGGTTTATCAGGTACTGTTGAACTTGCAGGTGCAAAAAATGCTGTTTTAGTAACTATTGCGTCGTTAGTATTAACAACAGGAAAATCCGTCTTACACAATGTTCCTGTTTCGGCAGATGTATTTGAGATGATAGAATTACTGCGCCATCTTGGTGCAGTTGTTTTTTTTGATACAGAAAATAATCAGTTATCTGTTGATACAACGCTGGTGTATTCTTGGCACGTAAGTAGCATGATGATGCAAAAAACTCGTGCATCAATTTTGATCATGGGTGCATTGTTAGCACGTTTTGGCAAAGCACGCATTGGAGGTCTTCCAGGTGGTGATGCGATTGGCAAACGACCAATTGATTATCATCTTAAAAATTTTGCCAAGATGGGAGTTGCTATACATTATGAAGGTGATTTTTTGTGCGCAGAGGTTGATGGATTAAGATCAGCACGCTTAGTGTTAGAATACCCTAGTGTGGGTGCAACAGAAAACATCATTATGGCAGCGACACGTGCCCAAGGCGCAACGAAAATCATTAACGCGGCGTGTGAGCCGGAAGTGTTAGATTTGATTGCGTGCTTGCGAAAAATGGGTGCAAAAATAACAGTTGAAGCTCCAGCGACTATTACTGTTGAAGGTGTTGCTGTTTTAAATCCTGTTGAACACACAATTATATTTGATCGTCTTGAAGCAGGTTCGTTGCTTATTGCAGCAGCCGCAACGGGAGGCGAAATTAATCTACCCGATGCGTCAGCAGATCTTCTCGATGTTTTTTTGCTTAAGTTAGAAGAAATGGGTCACACGATTACTGTTGGTGAAAATGGAAAAGGCATTCATTTAAAAGCAACACAATTACCAAAAGCTGTTTCATTTAAGACAGGACCGTTTCCTGGATTTCCAACTGATTTGCAAGCGCCTATGATGGCATTGCAATGTGTAGCACGGGGAACGAGTGTTATTGAAGAAACGGTGTTTGAAAATCGTTTTCACCACGCACATGAACTAGTAAGAATGGGAGCATCAATAAAAATTGAGCACAACAAGACAATTGTTACTGGTGTTGAGCAATTGTATGGTACGCATGTTGTGGCAGCAGATATTCGCGCTTCAACAGCGTTAGTCATTGCAGGATTAGTTGCGCATGGTGTAACAACTGTTTCTGGGCTTTCGCATTGGAAACGTGGCTACGAAAATTTGGAAAAAAAATTACAGAGACTTGGTGCGAATGTTACGGTGCATGAAGCGCACGAAGTGCATGATAAAACGATAATTTCTGTAAAATCTTTTGCTGAAGAGCAGGTCAAATAAAATTAAGGTGTTTGTCCATGTTCCATTTCATTTCACACGGGGTCCCCGGCGGAGCATAGCGTAGTTGGGGGGTTCATTCAAGTTTGAAGTGCGACTATCTCAGCGCCAAACGCCTCGGCGGCTGACCTAAAACCTAGGCACTTCCTTGGTAAATTATTTATCTTTGTTTCAATCCGGTCTAACTGATCCTCAGTTAAATCCTTAAGCGGTA
>DATEAY010000028.1 GCA_035288105.1 Candidatus Babeliales bacterium | reverse complement strand
CCTCTTGTCCTTCTAACGCTAAAAGTTTTTGAATGCCCTCTAAAAAATTAATAGAATATAAGCTACAGTTCTTATCACCAAGGCCGATTTGGAGATTATGTGATGCATTCACAAGTGGTATTTTACGCTTGTATTTAATTACGAGTGCGTCAGGCCTACTATGAAGCCAGCCCTTTATAATATAATCTTGATCTATTGGCGGGTTAGTGCCATCAGCAATTGCTTGTTTGGACATCTTTTCGAATTCTTCTTCGGAAAGCTGTGTATGGGAGTGTTGCAATCTGAAAGTACTTAATGGTAGATAATTTTGTTTAGTAAGCATTTTGCCAAAGAGCTTTTTGGATCAGTGGCAATGCTTCTCGGGGACGGACTCCTGTCCTCGGTAACCAAACGACATCCATGTCGGCCACGCCCCTCGAAGCATTACCCCTGACCCAACGCTCTTTGGCTGTTCCAATCCTAAAATGTATATAAAAAAATATTATTCTAATTTAGATAATTTATTAGTACAAAATCAAGCAAAACCCTATTATAATAGGGTTTTTAACGTTTATTGGGTTGATAAACATGTCGAAACAAATAATGATGGTTAGTTTGGAGGATTTGGTGCCAGCAGATCATATTTATCGCAGGTTCTGTGATCTTTGGAAATTTGAAGGAGTTCAAAATCAACTAAAAGATATCGAGAAAGATAATAATTATAAGGGCTATGGAGCATTACGCTTGTTTAAATGTTTGCTGCTACAGTTTCTTGAAAATTTAAGTGATAGAGAATTAGAGCGTTATTTGCAGGAAAATAACGCAGGCAAATGGTTCTGTGAATTTGATTTAGCAGAACCGACACCAAATTACACTGTATTTGGCAGAATGCGGGAGCGCCTAGGGACAAGCAGGCTATCAAAGATGTTTAATGATTTGCGTGATCAATTAAAAGCTCAAGGATATATGAATGAGGTATTTAGCTTTGTAGATGCTTCGCAATTAATATCCAAAGCCAGTCTTTGGCAAGAAAGGGATAAAGCCATAAAAGAGAAATATGAAAAGCTCAACAACGAAGTATTGCCTAAAGTTGCCTATGACACCCATTAGGTGCCTCGCTGTCAAGAAAAAAACAATACCCTCGTCTTTTTTTATAGACGCTTTTAGCTTTTTTATCTTTATATTTTTTATGTTGCGTGCGTGTAGTTCGCGCCTAAGTTTCTTTAATGATTGGTTACGTATTCTAATAGAATCGCGCCAGACACCCATCGGGATCAAGGCTTATTGTATGGCCAATAACTCAGCTATATTAAACGCCCCTGGCAACTTCGTTGCCCCAAAAAACTATCAGTGCCATGCTATGTCCAATTAAATGCACTATAACAGTACAATTTTTAGGGATAATCTTAAATTAAGATTTCCAGTCTTATATAGGTTCATAGCATGGGCGAATCTATTTTAACTCACTACAACAACAAAAAATAGAGGGTTGAAATACTCGGCCATTCAAAGAAATGAATTTATCAGTCATAACCCTGGCTACAAATACTCCAACCCAATTCAGTTACTACATAAATAATTTTTTCATATCAAACTCCACATTGTCTCTCAGCATAAAATAACAAGCTTTTGACAATTTGTTTGCTATTGTCTTCAATGCCACTACCCGCATCGTTTTACCTAACTTGCGTTGGTAGTATTTTTTAATTTCAGGATAACTTCTAATTGCCTGGTTGCTTGCCTCAATAAAAGCCCAACATAAATATGCATTCCCATTTTTGCGATTATTTACCCCTTTCTTCTTTTCGTTACTTACGCGCTTACTTTCAACGCATCTGCAATATGAACTATAATTACCGACTGATTTGAATCTTTTGATATCCCCAGTTTCAAGCAAAATTGTCATTCCTAAAATTGGTCCTATTCCAGGAATGCTTTTTAGTAGCGCAAAAAGAGGATCTGGTTTTATTATTTTTTGAATTTGTTTTTCTAATAAATCTACTTGCTCCATGATACAGTCTAATACTTTCAATTGGCTCTGTGCTGCAAACCTTATATTTTCGTCTTTTATAAAGTCTAATATTTTATTACTTGATAATTTTATTTTTCTTGATGTTATACATACATTTTCATATCGAGTAATCATGCCTTGAATACTTAATAAACAGGCTGTTTGTTGCCGAACCAAAATCAATCTTTTACGCAACAACTCTCTTATTCCGCGTTTTTCTTTTGGGTATATATGTCCTGTAGATAATATATCTAATCGTAATAAATTTGCTAACCATAGGGCATCACTTTCGTCACCAGTGCATTTTATACCAGAATATTGAACATTAGCCGAAACATTTGCTAAATGTACTTTATACCCAGCTTCTTGTAAGCCATCTGCCAACCAATACCAATTGTATGTGCTTTCCACAACAATTCCTTCAATACTATCTTTATATGGTTTTAGCGCTTCTAATAAAAGCATCAAATCATTTGATAATCTTTTTTTGTATACAGCTTTATTTTCTTCATCAATCAACGCTACAAAACTATTGTTTGAATGTAGATCAATTCCAACGTATATTTTCATTTCAGTGGCTCCTTTGTTAAGTTAATTATCGATGCAACTATTTTTTACTACAATTGTATTGTATCGATCTTAGCAAAGGGCCACCTTATGATTCTCAAAACTGCGGTAGCATTAGCAAACAAGATAGCAAGAACTGCGTGGGCTATAGTAAGAAACGGAGAGAACTATAGTGTGAATTATAAACCAGTTTTTTTAAAAACAGCCTGATGAATTTGTGGATAACTAAAAAGCAAGTTATCCACGAAATTCACAGGCACAGCAATAAAATATTTTTTAAAATAATAAAGATAAAAAAGCAACCCAAAAGAGTTCGGAGAATAAAACAAATA
>DATEAY010000027.1 GCA_035288105.1 Candidatus Babeliales bacterium | reverse complement strand
TTGTGCCATAAGAGCTTATCCGAAAATTCAAAATTATCTAAAATTTTTAATTTTATCCCTGCGTTCGTCAGCTTAACCCATTTCCAGTTCCTTCCAATGGGTACCCAATTGAAAGGAAGTGAAGATTGGGTTAAAAATGATATCCCCGAGCGCTCGAAGATATCCTTCAACCAGCCTTCATCAAGACTTCGGCCGGCGCAGTCCGCCATAGATTTAGCGACGGCGGGCAAGTTCAGGACGAGCGCACAAGAAATTGACCAGAATAGGAACTTAATTAATTTTCGGATAAGCTCTAAGTAAAGAAAGTGTTTTCTATAAAATTGAGATTTTATTTCTTCTCCCGCTCGCCCTGAGTGTTTTCCGAAGTTCTTACGTAGGAAAAAGTATCGAAGGGTGCGGATTCAAGGTTTACTTGTTCAAAAAAAGCGGCTGGTAATAACCAACCGCTTTCTCATCTATTATCGTCGAAGAACATTACGCACCAACTTTAGCTGGTTTTGGAGCAGCAGCCTTATTATCAGCTACTTTTGTTGCGCTTTCAGCTTGTTTGTTTTGTGCAAGTTTAACTTCGTAATTTTTGTTTACTTCTGTGATCGCTTTAGTAGTAAAATCAAATTTTTCTGAAACGTAAATCGCACGGCCAGTCATTTTATCAAACACAACGTCTAGTTTTTCATTTTTAGCAAGTTTAGTTACACCAGCTTCTAATCCTTGTGCTAATGTTTCAGTTGCAAGTTGCATGTCGAGTTTAAGTTCTTCTTCTTTTTCTGCTACAAGACTTTTCAGATCACGTTCCATTTTCATTAATCTTTTTTCTTCTTTTTCACGTGCAGAATCTGACATTGTTGTTGATTTGGCGACATAGTTATTTTTCGCTTTTTCAAATTCTTTTGATTCGTCTTGAAGTTCTTGAGTTGCTAGGTCACGTTTGCTTTCAATGTCTTTACGTGCCTTTTGACCTTCTTGACACTCTCCCATGATGGCAAATGAATCAACAAAAGCTATTGTTGCATCTACTTTAATATTTTTATTGCCAATGATTTCAGAAGCAGAGAGATTTTTTGCTTGAGTAGGAGTTTCTTTTTTTGCTACAACGGCTACTGAACTGTTTTTGTCTTCAGTATAAGAAAAAGGAGTGGCCATTAATGTTACGCAAAGAGTGGTGACTGTCATCATACGATTTTTCATCAGTTTTCCTTCTAAATTTTATCTGTACAAAGAATTATTTTATATCGACACTCTACTACTTTTGATAGCAGGCGTCAATATAGCCCAACCGTAGTGATAACGTAGGTTGGGTATTCGTAAAGAAAGATAAAGTTGTTGATCCAGCTTTCTTTGTTGCTTAATTCTTTTTTCCGATCGCCCTGAGTGCTCGCTGAAATTTCCTAATGAATGCGAGTGTATCGAAGGGTAAACAAAATTATACTTCTTATTTTCATTCTTCGATACATTTTTGAAGACAAAAACACTCAGGACGAGGGGGTGGGAGTAGTGAGTGTTTTACAATTTTATGCGTACCATCTGCGTGAAATTGCTTTACGAATTTCTTCTATGAAAATAATTGGTGCAGTAAGTACTACAACAACAAACCAATCATGATAAGAAAGAGGCACTGTTTTAAAGATGTGACGCATGAATGGTACATACACAATGGCAGATTGCAGAGAAAGCACGAGCGCCATCACAGCAATGAGCCATAGGTTTGAAAATAGTCCAAGTTCAAAAAGCGAGCGCGATTCAGAACGACAATTCCAAGCATTAAACCATTGATACATTGCCATGGTAATGAGTGTCATTGTGCGGGCATGAGCAAGATCCGCTTGATAATAAAAAAGAAATACTGCTAACGAACCAATTCCCATTGGAATTGCCATAAATAACATTTTTAGTAGCAATGTACTATCAATAAGGCGTTGTTTTTTTGTAAGCCAGAATTTTTTAAGAAGTTCCGGTTCTTTTGGTTCCATAGATAATCCAACATCCAAAAAGCCATCAGTTACTAAATTGAGCCACAGGATTTGTACGGCAGTGATGGGAAGAGGCAGATCAGTACCGGTAAAAAGACTTGCAAGTAGTGCAAAAAGTACGATTAAAATTTCTCCCATGTTGGTGGAAAAAAAATACAATATTATGCGTTTGAGTGTGTAAAAGATGTGTCGACCTTGTTCAATTGCATTGATAATATTAATAAAAGAATCATTGAGTAAAACAAGATCAGCTGCTTGTTTTGCAACTTCAGTTCCAATGCTGCCCATTGCAATTCCAAGATCTGCTGTCACAAGAGATGGTGCATCATTGATTCCATCGCCAGTCATGGCAACAATTTTTCCTGAGCGCTGCAGAATTTGTACGATGCGCATTTTGTGTTGTGCCGATACTCGTGAAAATACGGTAACATGGTTAATGCGTTCTAGTAATTGTTCATCAGTAAGATTATCAATGTCTGAACCATCAATATAATCATCATTATCATGAAAAATGCCAACACGTTTTGCCACATGCAGTGCTGTTAATTGATGATCCCCTGTTGCCATAATAATAGATAAACCGGCATTGCGTGCATCTTGAATTACTGTTGCAACTTCTGTTCTAATTGAATCTTCAATGCCTGCAAAACCAAGTAGTTGTACGTCAGTATCAATCAATGCTTGATACTCTTCAATACTTTTTAAGTTATTACACGTATCTACTGGTAGTTGTTTCATTCCAATGGCAACAACACGTAATCCATCAGCAAGAAGTTTTTTTAAAGTAGATTCAGTTTTGTGTTGCTCATGATGTGATCGGTTGAGAATGCTTTCTGGTGAGCCAATAATAAAAGCAAAACAAGCATTATTTTTTTTGTAAAAACCAGCGTGATAACGAGTAACAGAACTAAATGGAATTTCATAGAGCTTTATGTAAGTGGAGACTTCCTCAGTGATAATCGTTCCCATTTTCTGCGCAAAGACAAAGAGCGCTGCTTCAGTTGGATCACCTTTAATCTCAAAAATATTAAGATTTGGTACATGGATAATTTCAGCATTATTGAGTAATGTTGCGGCGATGCCCATGTGTATTAGAGAGCTTTCGTGAGCAATTTGTTGAATAATAACACCATCTTTGCATATTGTTCCTTCACAATGATACCCCTCCCCGGTAATGTGCCAAATAGTATCGGGAGTCCAAATCTGAGAAACAACCATTTCATTGCGTGTGAGAGTTCCTGTTTTATCAATAACAATAACGTCTGTTCGTCCAAGTGCTTCAACTGCTTGCATGTTGCGCACAAGAACAAAATGTTTTGCCATTTGTAGCGCACCACCAACAAGCACAAGCGTAAGAACAACCGGCAATCCTTCTGGTACCACACAAATAAAAAGTGCAGTCAGCATAACAAGTAGTTCTTTGATTGGTTTACCAGTGAAAATACCTATACCGAATAAAAAAAGACAGGTGACCAAAATAAAAATTAAAATCCAATGAGAAAGGCGTTCAAGTTCTTTGCGCAGTGGAATATCGGTATCAATTTCTTCAGTAATAACTTGTATTTTACCAATTTCAGTATCGGTTGCTATTGCGGTAACAATCGCTTTTCCCGCGCCGGCCAAAATATAAGTGCCTTTAAAGAGCATGTTTTTGCGGTCACCGAGTGGGACTTCTTGTGTTATAACATCGGAATTTTTTTCTGTTGCATGGGCTTCTCCCGTTAATACTGCTTCATCTACTCGGAGATTGTTTGAGGTTAAGACTCGTGCGTCAGCGGGAACACGTTGTCCTTCTTGTAAAAAAATAATGTCGCCAACAACAAGGTCTTTGTCATCAACGATTGTCTTTTCGCCATTACGCAGTACGACTGATTCTGTTTTAATGTAATGTTTAAGATTTTCGATAATATTTTTAGTTCGTGCTTCTTGTATAGTCCCGAGAATAGCATTAAAAAAAAGAACGCCACTGATAATAAAAGCGTCGAGCTTATCTTCGCCAAAAATAAAGATAATTACTGCAGCAAAAAAGAGTATGTAAACGAGCGGATTTGTAAATTGACTTATAAAGATAGAAATAATAGTGCGTTGTTTTACGGTTTTAAGAGTGTTATAACCGTGTTTTCGTTGTCGTTTTTGTACTTCTGTGTGAGATAAGCCTTGTTCTGGGGATACTTCAAGTTCTTTTATAATAGTTTCAATAGTTGTTTGGTATGTTTTCATTATTATTCCCTGCATGTGGCACGATTATAGGATATGTTTGATCGAGCGAGGGACATATTTTATGTTCCTCGCTTTTTTTACATGAGTTGGTATTTTTTGAGTAAATTTTTATCAAGTTGTTCCCGTCTTTTATTAATTTCATCGGCAGTAAGAAGTCCTGTCTGTGTACCAAGGTGTTGAATAACTGAAGCACTATTGATAACACCTGCACGCAACGCATCTTCGATAGATGTATCATGGTTCAATTGCGCAATAAAACATGAGCCAAAAGCGTCTCCTGCTCCAATACTGCTGACAATATCAATTTTGATGCTTGGGTGAAAATAAATAGTAGTTTGATCGGATGCATAAACGCCTTCTGCCCCGTTTGTTACAACGATTATCTGCGGCCCACATGCATGCACTGCTTTAAAAAACTGTTGCAGGGTAAAACAGGTTGTTGCTGAGCCAAGCGGTTTTTTAAGTAATTCTGGTAATGTATCGTCGTGATATTGTTCAATTTCCAATGGTGGCAATACAACAACGAGTGTGGTCATAAGTAGTTCTGCTTCATAACTATTTAAAATTAAAATAGTTATGCCAGATAGAGCTTCTTTTAAATACTCAGGACCTGCATGGAGCTGACTAGTCCCGGGATTAGCGGCAACAGGTTTATTATATTTCTTTGCCAGTTGTGTAATGGGGATTAATAGTGGCGCAGCAGGGCCGCTGAGTGAAGTGATATATAATTGATCTACTTGAGCGATGGTAGATTCGGATAGCTCTGATTTTGTAAGAGTAACGTTGGCTCCACGATACACTAAAACAGCGCTGTTGCCTTGAGGACCAGGAACAATAAATGCGTTACCCGTGGGAGCTTGTTGTGTTCTGATAACATGAGTGGTAGAAACTTTTTCTTTTTCGAGTGTTTCTAAAACAAAATCGCCTGCCTGATCAGTGCCAACTTTACAAAAAATACTGACATCAAAACCAAATCGTGTAAATGATACTGCGCTATTAGCAGCGCCTCCACCACAGTAATAAATAAGGTGTTGTATTTCTATTTTTCTTCCCGCTCGCATGCAGACATACGATAAATCTTCTTCTTTGGTGTGCAGGTGGAGTGTTTCTACTCCTTCATATTCAGTGAAAATATCTTGCATAGCACTACCAATGGTCAGTATTTTTTTCATCATGATTCCTTTTTTGGTGTTTATTTTTTTATACTACTTCTTATGGGGTTTTTAAAATAAAATATTGAGGGGGGAAAGATGATGAGCAATAAAGTAACGTATGTATTTATTGTGTGTATGAGTATATCAGTATCGGTAATTTGTATGGATGAGCCTGCAGAAGGTGACTCATATGACATTATTAAATTAAAACATGAACAAAAACTTAATAATTATATTAGAATACAAGCAGGTCTCTCTGCTCCCCATCTACAAGTAGAAGATATTCAAAAAAAATTATGTGCATATGAAAAAAAATTTCGCATCAGAGAAGAAAAGGCTCTTGAGGCTATTCGGGAAAATTTTTGTCAGGATAAAGTATTATGGCAAGCTTGTATGAGTTTAATAGGGAGGTTGAAGCATATTAATAAAGAAAATGCACATCTTCCTTTAACAAATTTTGTTCAGGATAAAAATTTGCCGTATGATTTTATGCAAATGATACAAAAAGAAGCACGTGAGAATGGTGTTAATTTAGAAAGAATACACATTCAAGATAAAAGAGGTTCTCTTTTTTTACTTGATTCATTGTCTCCTATAGCAGCGTACAGCATCGTCAATGAAGCCGGCAAAATTTATATTGATATCGTGTCAGACGAGATTGCTCCAGGAAAAATTGAAACAAATATGAAAATATTTTCTAATAAAAGTTTGAATGCTAAAAAAGTAGCATGTATGTATCTGATTGAACCTCTAAAACAAGAATTCGACTTTGTGTATGAGGCTATTGGGTTATTTGAAAGATTATATATTGCTGAGTCAGATATTATTCGTAGTAGTAAGCAATTTGAGATATTGCAGGAAGCGCACACACAATTATGCACACTACTACCATCTCTAAGGAGCAAAAAGGCTGCAAAGGCTATGAGAAAATTTCATTATGATATAAGCACGGAAAATTTGATTGGAATAGGGGATTACAATATTCTTTGCAGAATTTATCGTCATTGGAAAACGATTGCGTGGCTAAAAACATATTGTTGCAAGCAAATACCACGATTATTATTGTATGGTGATAACAAAGATGATGATAGAAAAAGTGAAATAAATCCTACAGTTACTTAATGTGAGTAAATCTTGGCACCATTTTATTGTCAATTTCTACATTCTCTAAAAACATATCTAAAGGGCGATGCCAAATTTTACTGACATTATTATCGTATAATGCCTCATACACAACATACCATGTCAGATCCTCTGAGTGGCATGAAACTGCAATGATGCGGTAGTCATTACCTTTGTAGTGGCGCCATAATTGGTCTGGTTTAATGTGATCAATGAGTGTTTGCATGGGTAATCTTTATCTTTTCAACATCTTCACCACATCAACTTGCGCAACAGATTCTTCAGTTCCTGTAATCATATTTTTTACCATGACAGTACGTTCTTGCTGTTCTGTTTCGCCAAGAATGAGTGCGTATGTAGCACCAGAACTGCTGGTTTTACGCATCATGCTTTTCATGGAGCCTTCAAATACAATATCAGTGCATATGTTATGTGCGCGTAATTCATCGGCAAGTAGTAAAGCCAATGTGTGTTGTGCAGGTGTCATGGGAATAAGCATATGCAGAATTGCAGGGTGTGGAATATTCAATTGGTTGCGCAATGGTTCAAGCAAAAGCATAAGTCGCTCCATACCAAAGGCAGCACCGATTGCAGCCTTATCTTGATTACCGCCAAGTTGCTTGACTAATTGGTTATAGCGTCCTCCACCACAAAATGTGTCCTGCGCGCCAAGATCTTTACTGACGAACTCGAATACGGTTTTGTTATAATAATCAAGGCCACGGACCAATGTTGGTCGATATACATGCGAAACAGATAAAAGAGTTAATTGTTTCTGCAGCTCTTGCCATTCTTGAGTGCAGCCTTCACATAAATTATCTGCAATGTAGGGTGCTGCTGTGTATATTTCTTGGCATTGCGGATTTTTACAATCAAAAATACGCATAATATTGTGTTTTGTGCGTTCAGTGCATTGAACGCAAATATTTTTGATTATGTCTGGTTTATCCATAAATTTCTTAAGCGTGCCTAGATATTTTTCGCGATCTTCTGAGCAGCCTAAAAAGTTAATCACCAGAGCGTAGTTGGTAATTTTTAAGATTTCATTAAAAAAACGATCCAGCATGGTAATGAATTGTGCATCTTCAGCAACGGATCCTGAACCAATGATTTCCATAGTTACTTGATGGAATTGACGGAATCTTCCTTTTTGTGGTCGTTCGTATCGAAACATTGGTCCCCATGAAAAAACTTTCCATGGAGTTGTTTGGATATGATGTTCGTTAAATGCACGTACCGTTGGTGCTGTTCCTTCTGGACGCAAACAAATGCGATCTTCACTGCTTTCTTGGCGTGGTTCTATGATAAACATTTCTTTGGATACTACTTCGGTGTAGGTGCCTAATGATCTGAGAAAAAGGTCGACTGATTCCAGAATAGGGGTTTGAATTTCAGTAAAATGGTAGAGTGAAAGGTGTTTTTTTACTGAATCAATAATAAAATTGAATAATGTGCAATCGATAAAATCTTGTGTTCCTTTTACTCGTGGAATCATGTCAGGGGTCCTATAGTAAGGATTTTCTTATTAGAATACACCCTTCGATACTTTTTTGAAGCAAAAATACTGAGTGTTTTTAACCCATTTCCAATTCTTTTAAACCCCATGCTCCATTTTATTCCACATGGGGACCCCGGCGCAGAGTAACGGAGCTGGGGTATGTAATATTTGACTTGATGCATCTATTCGTGTTACACAATACACAAGAGTATACAAAGTACGTGTGAAAACAAAAAAGGAGAAGAATGAAACACTACAATTTACTAGCCCTTGTGATGTTAAGTGCCGTAGGGGCAACAATCTATGCTGATTGTGATATCAGCGATAGTTCTCGATTAGAAGCAACAGGTAAATCAACACTCGCAATCCATCCACTTTTTGTTTCACAACAACCTGAAATGGTTTCGGGGTTCCGTTCTGAGCGTAGTCATGCACGTGAAGATGGTTATGGGGGAATGTTCCAAGCAGTAATTTTTGGTAGTCGTACAACCAATGGTGATGATTTAGCACGTTATTTCTTCTTTAATGGACAGGAAACTTTAACAGTTGCTGAAGTTGGTCCTGTAGCAGGACAAGCAGGCTTTGGAAAACAAAATCTTTTAGCACAAGATTTCAATGTTTTTACGATGAATGGTAATTTTGAAAGTACTATCACCATTGAACCGCAACAAAGTGTTATTGGTTTAGGTCTTCATGATCGTCAAAGCTTCTGGAAAAATCACGATAAAGGAAGAGGTTTTTGGTTGAGCGTTTCCACATCAATTCAACATGTGAAAAATAGCATGAATTTCTGTGAATTCATTATCAATGACGGTGGCGGTGCAAATGAGGCAGCTAATGATGTTGTAGTTGCTAACATGACAGAGGCGTTTGCGCAACCAGATTGGATGTTTGGTAAAATATGTGCAAATTCTTCAATGAAAAAAACGGGGCTCGCTGATATTGAATTTAAAATTGGTTATGAATGGTTGCAACTTGAACCAGCGCATATGGAATCATATTTAGGTTTTGTGATTCCAACTGGTAACAAAAATGAAGGTGAATTTATTTTTGAACCAATCGTTGGTAGAGGTAAATACTTTGGTATTATGTTCGGTAGCTGCTTGGGCTTAGAAATTTGGAATAATGAAGCGGGCGATAAGAGCATTCGTTACGAACTCGCAAACCACACTGAAATTTTATTCAAAAAAGATCAAACACGTTCTTTTGATTTAAAAAACAGACCATGGAGCCGTTATTTACCGGTATATGCAAGTCAAGAAGAAGCTGCAGAAGCGGCTGCTTTAACTCCTGCAATACGTGCACAGAATTTTTCAACTCCAGGTATTAACGTATTCACTCAAGGGGTAAAAGTAACTCCTGGTCTTACTCATGATATTAACACAGCCTTTATTTTTAACTTCAATAGATTCCAAGGTGAAGTTGGGTACAACTTCCTTGCAAAACGAGCTGAAAAAGTTGAGCTTGATTGTCCATGGAGACCAGTTGTAGCACTTAAACATTTCCTTGGTGCAGGGCAAACAAACCCTATTCGTACCATAAGTGGTAGTCCATTCTATGAACAACGCGTTGAAAACATGGCTAACAACCTTGAACTTATTCCCGTTATATTAGCAAATTATGAAACAGTAGTAATTGTAGAAGAAGATCTTGATCTTAATACTGCTGCAACTCCAGCAATACTTACTAACACATTGTATGGTACGCTTGGATTTAATTTGACAGAAAGAGAGTATCCATTATTTGGTAATGTTGGTGGATCATTCACCTTCTCAAAAAATAATGATGCAGCTCCTCGCAGATGGGTTCTGTGGGCAAAAGCGGGATTATCATTCTAAATTGAGTCAATAAACCTTGTTTTTCATAAAAACTCCTTGTAAACTCGAATATAACCTTCGAAATTACAAGGAGTTTTCATGAAAAGAGAAAAATTTCTAGATTTAATAGAAATGCAATTTCGTGTACATCCAGCGTGTGCTTTGCTTGGACCACGCCAGGTTGGTAAAACGACTCTTGCAAAAATGTATGTTGAAAAATATTTTCCAAATGATGCATACTTTTTTGATTTGGAGAATCCATCGGATATTGTGCGCCTGGAAAATCCGATGTTTACGTTACAAAATATTTCACAAAAATTAATTGTTATTGACGAAATTCAAAGAAGGCCGGAATTGTTTCCGGTCTTACGTGTTATTATTGATTCGACACGTATTCCTTTAGACGAGAATGATTCTTTAGCCAAGCAAAAGGTACAAGCGCAACAAAAACAATTTTTGATTTTAGGTAGTGCATCGCGAGATCTTATTAGACAGTCATCAGAAACGCTTGCAGGACGCATTGGGTATATAGAATTATTTCCATTTTCCCTAACTGAGGTTAGCGACAGCGCACGATTGTGGTTACGTGGTGGTTTTCCTAATTCTTATTTGGCGCATAGCGATGTTGATAGCTATATATGGCGACAAAGCTACATTACTACATTTTTAGAGCGAGATATTCCAAGTTTAGGATTTGAAATCCCTGCCCAACAGTTGAGAAGATTTTGGCTTATGCTTGCTCATTATCATGGACAAATATTTAACGCAAGTGAGATTGGCCGGTCTTTAGGAGTTTCTGATCACACAGTTCGTAAATATCTGGATATTTTGGCTGGAACATTTATGGTACGCGAGCTTGTGCCATGGTTTGAAAATTTACAAAAACGACAGGTAAAATCCCCAAAAATTTATTTTCGCGATAGTGGTATTTTGTACGCGTTAATAGAAGTGACAACATGGGATCAGTTATATGCGCACCCTCGGCTTGGAGCTTTTTGGGAAGGGTTTGCTCTAGAAGAAATTATTGCTGCTTCTGGTGCATCAGTTGAAGAGTGCTACTTTTGGGCAACTCATGCTCATGCTGAGTTAGATTTATTAATCATGAAACACAACAAGCGCATTGGTTTTGAATTCAAATATACCGATGCTCCAAAAATTACCAAATCTATGACTATTGCATCTGTAGACTTAAAATTGGATCACCTCATTATTGTATATCCAGGAAATAGCACGTTTCCTTTGGCAGAGAATATTACGGTCTATGGACTTGAAAATATTGCTCGTGGCAATACTATAAATCAATTTTTTTAACTATTAGTCGGAGAAAACTGCTTTGATAGTATGAGTAAAGAAAAGAGGCTACCGTATTTGGTAATGTGGGTGGATCATTCACCTTCTCAAAAAATAATGATGCAGCTCCTCGAAGATGGGTTCTGTGGGCAAAAGCGGGATTATCGTTTTAGTAATTGTTTGTAAGAACAATAGAAAGAGGTTGGTTATTAACTTAACCAACCTCTTTTTTAATCCTATTATTTGTGTTTAGTCAGGAAAAATTTCCTCTCTGGTTGCCTTGATCGGTGCTACAATTTATTCTTTTTGTGGAAACAGGAAATAGTACTGTTACTTTTTTAGTATTGCTCAAATAATTTGAGCAATGCTTGGGAGATGGTATTTAATTTTTTAGTTTTAATACCGAAAGAGACCAGTGTTAACACCGATCTCTTTTGTATATATTTCATGGAAGGCCAAATTCATGTTGTTTGCTATCGGACTAATACCAATTGTCCAGCTTCTATTTGTTGTTTTTCTAATTCTCTAACGGTGTTTTCAATTTGTTCGTTTAATTGTCCCATACGTTGATTGATGTTTTTTAATTTTCTTTGATCCCACATTATTAATATTCTACTGCTATATTCTTTTTTCAACATAGGTATGATTTGTCCAGAGTCTTTGGTTTTTAGCTCTTGTTTAACTCGATTTTCCAAAAAATCTTGATTCAATGAATCAGTAATATCGTCATAAAAAATTAGTTCAGTTTTTTTGACAGCATCTTTTTCTACCATTTGAAGAGGGATTTCTTCATAAGGTACAAGTACGTCAATTTGTCGTCTTACTTGTATGCTTAGTTTTTCATCTGCATCATTGTTACCAGATAACGGTAGATGAAGATTTGCTGCAGCTTCAAATAATGCTCGCATAAATTCTGCATTAAGATTAAAATCTGTTATTTTTCTTATAAATGCTTTTGTAAAGTTTTGATTGAGGTCAAATATGAATGTTTTTGTCATTTTTCTTACATCTACAAGCGCATTCTTAAAAGAGATTGTCGGAACTTTTTTTGCAGGTTGCTGCTGTTTTGTAGGTCCAACACCTCTTGCATCTACATAATTGATGGCAAAAAGAGCCATAGTAAACAAGATATTTTTCAACAATTTCATAGTATTTCCTTCTTATGAATAAAGACTCATTTATTGTTATCCAAAGAATTGTTATTCTAACATATCATTGATTGCAAGATTGATCTTTTGCAGCAGAGCCAGATCGTTATCATTATTGCCAGTAAATGGTGCAAATTTATCTCGTGCCGTTTGCAAAAGGCCTTCTAACTGCAAATCTGCCAATTCATTTTTTCCTATGTCTGTTTTTATACGGGTAATAAAAGATTCTTTAAACTCTCCTGTTTTGATGTCAAACACATTGTTTTGATACATTTTCAAAACTTCATCATGGAGTTGCTTGTATGATTTTGCTTGTGCTGCAGGTTCTATTGCGGCTGATTTTGCTGCCGGAGTGGATGGTTTTGTTCCTACTGTCCGTGCGTTTGCAGAGCTTATTGCAAAGAGAACTGCAAACGCTAACGTATTTTTTAAAAAATTCATATAAAAACCCTTCTTTTTTGGTATTAATAACAATACTTATTACTGTTGCTAGTATCACATAAGCAATTTTATAATTGCAATGATTTGGTAGGGATTTACTAAGCGCCTATTCCTAAGCCAATTCTTAGCGCTCATCCTGAACTTGTTGAAGGATTAAGCGCTCTGATCCTTTAATCCCCAGCTTTAATCCCCAACTCCGTTTCTCTTCATTGGGGTCCCCAAACGGAATGGAGTGAAGTATGGGGTAAAACTGGTTCAGGACGAGCGCGGTAAAGATTAAACCATTCTTCTAGTTTATGAAAAATTGAATAATTGACCGATATAATCAACAATGCCTGTAACAAATTCTTTAATGGTCGTTGGTATATTTTTAATAAAATTCCACACAGGATTTATTGGTTCTTTTTTTGGAGTTTCTTGAGTACTTTCATCGGCAGATGCAGATTTTTGTCTTATTTGTGCCAATTGTTTTAATTGTCGCAAAACATCGCGCAGATATTTTCCGCTTTTGCGTGCAGCGAGTCCTGTTTCTGCTTTTTCTGGAAGAGTTTCAAATAATTCTACATCTTCCGGTCGAGGTTTTGGAACTCTTGGTAGTTGGGGCGCTGGTGGAGTTTCCGCAGTAGGTTGGTAAAGCACCGGTTCTGGCACGTATGGTGATTCAGAACGACCTGATTGGGTATAGCGACCATACGAAGGTGTTGGTGTTGGTCGAGTATATGTACCACGCGGAATGTGTGGTATAAAAGGAGGTTTCCTTTCTGGTTCGGGTGTTGTTATGTGTGGCATTGTGGAGCGATATTCGAAAGGTTCGATTGGAGTGCGTACTCCCGTAACTTTCTCCTGAATGATTTGAGTAGGTTTTTCAGGTTTTGTTCTTTCTTCTTGTGGTTGTTCCGCTGGCGAAACTTCGGAAGGTTTTGCTTGTAGGTGTTCTGTTGTAGGCGGAATTTCTACATCTTCTGCAGGTTCTTGTACATCTTTGAAAGGCTCAGATGGTACCTTTGGTATATCTATTGGTTTTTCCACGGGTGGTTTTTCTACAGATAATGGTACGCTAGGCACTTGTGGTTGGCCTACTTGCCCATTTCCTTTACCAACAAGATCTGCCGCTCTTTGTGCTGTTTCTTTGGCCGTTAATTTTTCTAGTTTTTCTCGTTCGATTTTTTCTTGAGCTTGCGTTCGTTCGATAATATCTTTTTCTTGTTGAGCACGATCAACTTCTTTTACAGGTTCTTTTTTTACGCTTATTAATTCATTTAGTTTTTCTCGTGCAGCCAGTTCAGCTTGTTCCTGGTTTTTTATAAGATCATTAAGAATTTTTTGTTGATTTTCAAGGTTTGTTGTAGCTTGTTCTGCTACCCTCTCTAATCGATCTTGTTCTGCTGCGGCATCTGCTAGGGCTTTTTCAGTTGCTTGCTGTTTTGCTAGAGCTTCTTCTGATGCTTGTATAGCGGCTTGTTCAGCAGAAGTTTTTTCCGCAAGAGCTTTTTGTAGTTTTGCTTGTTCAATTTCTTGTGCTTCTTTTTCTTTAGCGGCTTCTGTTTCTGCTTGTAGCCTTTGTTCAGCAGTTGGTAATTGTTGTGCTAATTCTTCTTGTCGTTTTTCGTTTTCAGCTCGCAGTTTTTGGAGTGCTTCTCTTTCTTGTTCTTTTGTTGTAACGTCTTTTTCTGTTTTTTCTCGGGCATCTTTTTTTGTAGCAACATTTTTAGTAGCTAATTCAGCATCAGCTTTAACCTGAGCTTCTTTTTCAGTTGCTTCTAACAACAGCTCTTTTGCTTTTTTTAGTCTTTCTGCAGCCGCTGCTACTTCTTTAGCTTGCATTTCGGCTTTAAGACGAGCTTCTTCAGCTTGTTGTGCTTCTAAATGAAATTCTATTATTTCTTCTTGGGAAGGTCTTTCTTTTGTTGGTATATCAGGAGAAGGTTGTTTTTTTATAGGTGTTGATACTTCAGACATTTTTGCTTTGTCGCTGAGAGCTTTGGTTTCCTGTAATGCTTCATTGAGTTTTTTTGCAGCTTCTTCTGCTCGTATTTTAGCATTCATTTCTTCAGTAAGTGCTTGTTCTAAGGCTTGCTGAGCAGCAATTTTTTGAGCGGCTTTTTCTTCAGCTATTTCTAGTTCTTTGGCTAATTTGTGTTGATCCTTCTGCTCTTCAGCTAATTGATTTTGTTGTTCTTGCAGCTCTTTAACTTCTTGTTTTTGTAATTCGCTAGCAAGTTGAGCTTCTTCTAAATTTTTTTGAGCTTCAGCAACCTTTTTTATAGCATCTTGAGCATTTGCTTGTGCTAAAATTGCTTCTTCTGCTGCCTTTAATTGCTGTTCCTGTGCTTCAGTCAGTATTTTTTCTACTTCAGTCTTGAGGCGAGCTTGTTCTGCTAATTGTGTTTCTTGGGCAAGTTTTTTTTCTTCAAGGGCATTTCTAATCTTTTCAATGTTTGTTTGTGAAACATCTTTTTGTTCAAGTATCTTTTTATAGCTTGCTTTTTCTTCTGAGCTTAGAAGATTGCTTTCTGAAATTTCCTTGAGCAAGTTATTTTTTACTGCCAAGCGTTCAAATCGTTTTTTTCCAATCTCTTGAGCGCTTTTTTGTTCATAGGATATAACATACTTCTCTAGCTCTGCAAATAGTTCTTTCCATTGTGCTATCAGCTCTTTAGGAGATACAGATCTTTCGATAATTTGTTTTAACAAACTACTGTATTGTTTTTGTTTGTCCTGATCGTGTTCTAGGTTTATAGCTCTATCAAGGAGTCTCTCATAATAAGGTATTTTTTTAGTAGCCTCAGCTGTTTCCATAACTTCTAACCATTTTTTAAGGGCTTCTTTTCCTTGTATACCTTCCATGGGTTGGACCATGTCTGTTGGTATTTTATCCAGAGGAGATGAGGGGCCAAAATAATATTCAAAATAGCCGGGAGTAGTTTTAATTAAGAGGGGTTTAGCATCTTTACGAGATGGTTCAAGTAACATGATAGATTTATCTGGTAATATAATAAATTGTAGCAAAGTTTTATCCAGATATACGATGGTTTTCCATTGTAAAATTGCTTTATCATTTTCCAGAGCAACTTTATTCGCATTATCTTGATCTTGATTAAAGCGATCAATAATATACTTGATTGTCTCTTGAGCATTGTGATGAATAAATACAATACGCTTTTCTTCTTTTTGTGCATCTGTGATTGTATCTTGTAACGTTTGACCAACGGTTGTATTTCCGTGCGTTAGGTCTGCTACCAACTCATTGCCGATATGGGGTTGTTGTAACAATATGGCAATAGCTTCGCGTTCTCTAAGTTTGCGTTGTGATGTGCCTTTAAATTTTCTGACTTTGGTACTACTTTTAACAGCGCTTTTCGAAGGAGTTGTTCCACCACCACCGGATGGTCCTGTTCGAGTTGACGGCGTTCCGGGTGATTTTTTGGGGCGAGGAGCTGGTTTTCGTGAGGTAGTAGGAAGTGTTTTTGTTGGGCCTTTTATTTTAGATACTTTAGTGCCTATTCTTTGCATTCCACAGGACATAGTGGACAATGCTATGCACAAGAAGCATGTAATCAATCTCATTATATGTTTTACCACGGCATTACCCACTTTTTATACCTTATTACTGTAACCTATTTAAAGGATACACTTTCTTAGTTTATAAATTCAATAAGACATTAATAAATTCAAATTTATTGTGTTACCTAGAGGGGTTTTGTGATAAAAATAGAGTAATTATTGCTATTTGAATTCTATAAATGTAATTTAAAAAGAGAGAGAAATGCAAGTCTTTAAGCAAAAAAAGGGGTGTTTTTTATGGAAAACAGACACAAAAAATCCATGGTTATGATTATTGTGCTCATGATGGGTGTGACTAGTTATGTGCAGGCGTGTCTAACTACGTTTATTAACGATAAAGGTGTTAGGGTATTTATTTATAATAAAAATGATAAAGTAATAATTCCGGTTGAAAGAAATGAAAAACGTCGGTTTGGTAATCCTCATAAACACGCTTATTTTGCCATTCATATGCAAGAACCAAATACTCGGTTACTTAGCAGGGTATATGTATGTAAGCAAAATGAGTGTGGTAAACGTGGAAACATTGAATTAAAGCTTTCTGATATAGAAAATGGTACTGAGGCAACCAAGTTGTTTACTATTACCAAAGAGGATCCTTATTCTTCTATGGTGCAGAATTTACCGATGATGCAAAAGAAGAATTGTCATTCGTGTAGTGGTGAATAGGAATTTTTTAGATTGAGTTAAAGATTAAGATTAAGAATTTAAAGATTGATTATGCAAGAAGAAAGATTAATCCCCAACGCCAAGTTGGGATTAATCTTAGTAATAAAAAAGCCCCGACGTATCGGGACTTTTCCTGTTAATTGTTACCTAAAATTATGCCGGATCGTTATTGCCAGAAAAATTGAGTTGCTCAAGCTCTTGATCGCGTCGTTCTTCAAATTGTTGTGCATTGAATTGCGCTGTATTGAGATGGAAAATATGGTGAACAATATCAAAACGGATATGTGTCATCATTTCACGGAACATATCAAATGCTTCACGTTTGTACTCAATGAGTGGGTTTTTTTGTCCCCAACCACGCAGCCCAATTCCCTCTTTAAGATGGTCAAGGTTGAGCATATGTTGACGCCATGCTTTATCTATTGTTTCTAAAACAAGCCATTTTTCGGCTGCTTTTATAACATTTTCGTTGTGATTTTTACGGTAAAGATCATAGCGATCGAGCAAGAAATTAATAAGATCTGTTGCGAACAATTCAACATTGCCCGTGCTAATATTTGAAGAGTCAAAATCTTTAGCTGTCAAGCCGGTCATATATTCCAAAGCTTCGTATATTTTTGCGACTTGTTCAGGGTTTATGTTTCTTGTTGGCGCATTATACGCAATAAGCTCTTGAACTATAGTGACAATAAAATCACGAATGAGT
The DNA here is from genome assembly GCA_035288105.1 of Candidatus Babeliales bacterium. Classification (NCBI taxonomy): domain Bacteria; class Candidatus Babeliae; order Candidatus Babeliales; species Candidatus Babeliales bacterium. The sequence goes on along the minus strand of DATEAY010000027.1, from coordinate 4,298 downwards.
TCGTAAATGCGATTTTCACCCTCAAGAGCATCAAGGCGATGATTATAGATGACAATACGTTGCTGATTTAAGACATCATCATATTCAAGTAAATGTTTGCGATTATCAAAGTTATGTTTTTCAACGCGTTCTTGTGCTCGTTCAATTGTTTTAGAAACAAGACGGGATTCAATAATTTCATCCTCTTCCATACCAAAGAATACCATTTTTTGTTTTAATGAGTCTCCGGCAAAAATACGAACTAAATCATCTTCAAGTGAAATATAAAAACGAGATTCGCCTGGATCGCCTTGACGACCAGATCGTCCTCTCAGCTGATTATCAATACGCCTACTTTCGTGACGTTCAGTGCCTAAAATATATAATCCACCGGCAATAATTGATTCGGCAGTAAGTTTGATATCAGTACCGCGTCCCGCCATATTTGTTGCAATAGTAATACGGCCACGTTCACCTGCATGAGCAATAATCTCTGCTTCTCGTTCATGTTGTTTAGCATTTAATACTTCATGTTGAATGCCATTTGCAGTTAAAATTGCGCTTAATAGTTCAGATGTTTCAATTGCAATAGTACCAATAAGAACAGGTTGACCTGTTTTGTGACGTTCTTTTATATCTTCTACGATTGCCTTATACTTTGCATTCTTTGTTAAAAAAATAAGATCAGGCATATCTTTTCTGATCATAGTACGATTAGTTGGAATAGAGATAACATCAAGCTTATAAATATTATGGAATTCTTCACTTTCTGTTGCAGCAGTACCGGTCATACCAGCAAGTTTTTTATAAAGTCTGAAAAAATTTTGTAGCGTAATACTAGCTAACGTTTGGCTTTCGCGTTCTATTTCAACATTTTCTTTTGCTTCAAGGGCTTGATGTAAACCATCGCTGTAGCGACGTCCTGGTAAAATACGTCCGGTAAATTCGTCAACAATGAGTACTTGATTATCGGTGACAACATAATCAACATCGCGTTTGAAAAGAGCGTGTGCACGTAAGGCTTGATTAATGTGGTGCAGTAGTTGCATGTGTTCGATGAAGTATAAATTTGTAATATTAAATGCCGCTTCAACTTTATCAACGCCAGCTTCTGTTAGTAATACAGTACGTGCTTTTTCATCAATTTCGTAATCAGTGCCTTTTTCCAAGAAGGATACTACACGGTCAGCATCGCGGTATAAAGAACCAACTTCTTCAGATGAGCCTGAAATAATGAGAGGAGTACGCGCTTCATCAATCAAAATTGAGTCAACTTCATCGACAATGGCAAATGCAAGTTCTCGTTGTACAAGATCGTTTTTACGGAATTTCATGTTGTCACGCAAATAGTCAAAACCAAGTTCATTGTTTGTTGCGTATAAAATATCAGCAGCATACGCTTTTTGACGTTCAGCATCGGTCATTGAATTTTGCAAACAAGCTACTTCAAGGCCAAGAAATGTATAAATAGGGCCCATCCATTCTGAGTCACGGCGAGCAAGATAATCGTTGACGGTAACTAAATGCGCACCTTTACCAGTTAATGCATTCAGATAAAGAGCCAAGGTTGCAGTAAGTGTTTTACCTTCACCCGTTTTCATTTCAGATATTTTGCCTTGATGGAGTACCATTCCACCCATTAACTGTACATCGAAATGACGTTGGCCAAGTGTTCGATATGAAGTTTCGCGTACAACGGCAAATACTTCTGGTAAAATATCGTCAATCGTTTTGCCAGCGGCTAATTGTGATTTAAATTCGATTGTTTTATGGGCAAGTTGTTCATCGGATAATGAGCTTATTAATGGTTCTAATGCATTAATTTTCTCAACAGTAGGGAACATCTTCTTAATTTGACGCTCGTTATTTGTGCCGACTATTTTTGCGATTATCCGTGAGATCATTGTAATCCCCATTGTATTAGGTTGAGAGGTACAGTATTATTCTGCAAGAGTATCAAAAAAATAGATGTTGCTCAACTTATTAGCCACTTCCAGGGTCTTATATTTTTGGATAGTTTGGAATTTTATTAAAAAAAGCTTTTTGTAAAAAAAAGAGCTTTTTTTAATTTTTGAGGTACTTTATTAAGAGGTCGTCAGGTTAGTGTTATTTGATTAAAAAAAAGGGATCTTTATGCAAAAGATGTTAATGGTTTTGATGGTCGCTTTGGTTAGTAGTAATAGTAGTGCTTTTGAAGATCTTCGTTCAACACCAAAAGAAACATTTCGTGCACAGAATGAACGTTTTCTTGATGCCGCTGATCAGGTAGTGGATGAGTATACCCACAAAGAAGATGCACTGGAAAATATTGATGAGTATGATCAGAACGTTACTGATAACGTGCAACCTCCAACAATATCTCCAGCAAAAGCATTATTGACAGAAATATTGGGATCTTTACTTGTTCGTTATATCAGTATGCGCGAAACAATGCGTATTTACTTCCAAGATCTCAAACAAGTCCTTAATAAGTGGTATCATCTTTATATAGCCAAAGTGTAACATTTTAAAAGAAGAAAATAGCGTGTATGAATGGCAAGGCAGCGGGTAGCAAAGAAAAGCATGAGTTTGCTCTATTTGTAGAATCATTATCCTCATTACTTCAAGAAAAAGATTCTGGTAGCAATATAATTATTGCTGATGAAAAATTGGTGCATCGAATAGTGAATGTTTTACGCTTCGGCGTTGGTGATATGTGTATTTTATTTGATCGAAGCGTGCATGTATCAGCACTTATTACAACTTTTGTTGGAAAAAAACAGGTCAATGTTACGATACAATCAGTACAAAAGACTCTTGTACTGCAACCAACTATTACCTTTCTGCTGCCTTTGCTTAAACGTGATGATTATGAATCGGCTCTGTACGCGCTCACTGAGGTTGGTGTAAGTACTATACAGTTGATCTTTACTCAAAAAATAGCGCATCAATTGGCTAGTAGTCGAGATAGTGAACGTGCACAACGAATACTTATTTCTGCAGCAGAGCAATCAAAAAATTTTGCTTATCCTGAGTTACAAGAGCCTATTGCTCTTGAGATAGCATTAAAAAAATACAGTACAGCTTCATCAAAAATCTTCTTTGATCCTGAAGGAAAAAAATTTTTTGATGTGATGAAAACATTGTACGATAACAAAGCAGAACACGTACTACTTCTTGTTGGGCCAGAAGGAGACTTAAGTTTAGAAGAAAAAAAAACATTACAGGTAAACGATTTCATTTTTTGTGCTCTTACCCCTACGATTATACGGGCTGTTCAGGCGGCAGCTCTTGGTGCTGGTTTTGTTCGCTCTCTTCTTGTTTCAACCACAAATTAAATGTTTTCAAATAGTACTTACATTTTTGTTGATTTTTTATATTTTTGATTATTACACTGTTGTTATATAGGGGTGTAAGAGCTTTTTTTTGCTGAGGATAGGGGAGAGTGTAATGGAAAGTAGGCAGGCGGGTATTTTTCGATTATTTATTATTATGACTTTTTTTTGCGTAAGTATATTTTTTTTGAATAATAATAAAAAAAACTTTATAACGGCAACGCACATTGATATTTGTAATATCAAGGCAGATCTTGTAATGGATCTTTCTTTGGATCATGTCTATCAAGAAGTAAATTCGTTATTTTTAGCTCATGATATTGACTTGATTGTCAAATCGATGAGTCAATTCAAATATAATTTTGCGTATAATCTTATTGAAAAAATGATAGATGATGAGACGGTATGTTTATCGCCTGAAGAAAAAGTAAAAATTATTTATGGGATGATTACTCATTCCTGTCCAAAGAAAAATGTACAATATGAATGGCTTGATTTGCTACTGAAACATCCCTCATTACATGCTCAGACTCCTGTTCTGCTATCACTTGCACGTAGTAAGTATGCTGATGTTATTGCATTGTTTATTGCATGGGGTAAAGATCGCCAAAAAGTTGAAGGAAGAAATGGCCTTCTGGCTGGTTATGCTGAACAAGCATTTAAAGCAGCGGTAGAAGATGATGATTATGCAGCAGTAGAGACATTATTCAGCAAAAAAATTCGAATTGCTCAGCCTAAGGCATCAGAATTGCTGTGGTATATTGTGGAGAATGGTAAAAATAGTAAATTAATTTCATTATTAGTCAGCCATGCACAGGCGGATGTAAATTCTGCTGATAACGGAAAAACTCTGTTAATTGTGGCTGTTGAAAAAAATAACACGGATATTGTTCGTGTATTATTGGATGAAGGTGCAGTTGTCGATCGCATTGTTGATAATGAAGCTGGAACAGCACTTACCATTGCAATGAAGCATAAACATCATTCTGTTGAGCAGTTGTTGCG
>DATEAY010000026.1 GCA_035288105.1 Candidatus Babeliales bacterium | reverse complement strand
AACAGGTACATCAAATTTACTTGTGGGTCAAAAGACATGGAGTTGTTATACCCGCTTTGCACTTCTTCTATTTGCCGGGAGTGCGTTATTACATGCGTCATATCTAACAATACCTTTTCTCCCTCTCTTACGAAGTGTTTTTGGTACTGCATTATTTTTTCACGGTTACTTCCTACTCTTCTTAAAAGTTGACTGATACTTTTATCCGAAACGGAAACATCTTCCCATTTTTCACTTAGAAAGGAGTGCATGAAATAAAAAGGAACATTTTTTATTGGCGATTGCTCAGTTAAACGGAACAAGGCAAATAAAAACAAGGGCTTGGCATCTTCGCCAAATACTTCTTCTAACACAGAAACTTGTTTTTCTGCTAACTGCAAGACCAACTCTTGCGTGCCAAATTCTTTTGTGGTCAATTTATCAACCTGTATAGGATGTTTGGCTTTTTGTCTGAGTTTATCTTTTGAGGATACAATAAACCCATCTTTCTCGGTGATTTTACCAAGTAGATTACCGCTTATTTTTTTTGCTCGTTTTAGTACAGGATCATACTTGCTGCGCACTGCATACAAATAATATGTCCCATAAATTAAGCGGAGTTCCGTGCCTGGTTTTCGATGTTGAGTAGCCCACTGGGGGTGTACAGTGTTTTTGCGTTTTTTAACCGATTTTTGTTTTTTCATAGTATTACGTATTTACGTAATACGAATAAACAACAAAAAAATCAACAACCACCTATGAGTTATTGATTTTTTATTAATACTACTTTGGTAAATTAACAACTGGTGGCTAACAACTTGATAATAAGCGAGTATAGCAAAGATAATTATTTTTTTTCTTGCACCCATAAAAACAAAGACCATGAAAAAAAGTCAAAAAAACAGAACACCCGAAACAAACCGGGCTAAGAGTGCTGGCATTAAAGGCGAGCAACAAAATTTATAGATCGTTAAAAGACGATTTTGAATATGTTGAAGAGTTGTATGAACAATTTTTCGCAGTGGGTAATAAAAATCAGGCAGACAAGGCATCTCATTATCTAAGCGGATTAATTCAAAGCGAAAGAAAAAACCGGAATATAGAACGGATGGTAGAAAAAGTGACATCAAGCAATTACGAAAACCAGCAACATTTTATTACCAACTCACCGTGGGATAGAGAAGGGTTGCTCAAAGCCATGTCAAAAAATGTAAGTACCACCTTAAAGCCTCACGGACTAATATCCTGTACGGTTGACGAAAAAGCACACCTGAAAAAAGGAGATAAGTCAGCCGGAGTGGCTCGGCAATATGCAGGATGCTTGGGCAAGGTAGACAACTGTCAGGTAGGAGTTTATTTGAGTTTAACAGCTCATAAATATTCCTCCTTAACCAACACGCGCTTGTATTTGCCTAAAGAGTGGACAGCTAATGAGCAACGCTGCTTGGATGCGGGCATACCCAAAGAAAAAATAGTATTCAAAACAAAACAAGAATTAGGATTGGAAATGATAAAGGAACATATTGAAAGTGGAGTTCATTTTGATTTTATTAATGGAGACGGCTTGTATGGAAATGGATACGAGTTCAGCAAAGGAATAAACGCATTAGGTAAAAAGTATGTGCTGGATGTTCACAGCAATCAAAAAATATTTCTGCAAGAACCCGTCATCGCTATACCCCCAAGACAAGCAACTCAAAGAGGACGGGTTGCTGCAAAATTAAAAGCCATCGCTCCGGATATGAGTGTATTGGAATACAATAATACCCTGCGTAAAAGTGACTTTAAATTGGTTCAAATACGCAAATCAACTAAAGGATGGATAACTGCCCACATTCACGTAAAAGAGATTTGGGTATGGGACGAATCTAACGGAGACAAGCAAGCGTTCAAGCAAACTTTGATTATAAAAAGACCCATACACAAAAAAGACCAACTCAAATTTTCATTGAGCAATATTCCAGCACAGAAACAAAGCGTAGAGCAGTTTGCATTCATGCAAGCTCAACGATTTTGGGTAGAAAAATGTTTTCGGGACGATAGTCATGATTTAGGAATGTCCGATTATCAGGTACGAAGCTATAACGGATGGAATAATCACATGGCGCTAACTTGTTTGGCAATGGAATATATGTTAAATCAGAAACTCAAATACAAAATAGATATTCCGCTTTTATCATGCAATGATGTGAGAGAGCTATTAGTGGAACTTATACAGCATAACAAAGAAGGTTTTGATACTAAATTTGATTGGATGATTGATAGACACGCTAAAAGGGAGAAAGACATTAACCGATACTATGAAATAAATGAATATTTTGATTTACCAAAGTAGTACTAATAATAATTTTTTAGGATATCAAGCAGGTGCCAATAATACTCATGGAGGAGAAAATGTTGCCATTGGGTACAATGCCTTGTATACACTAAATTACGGAAGCTCCCCATGGAGCAGTTACAATGTTGCAGTAGGAAATTATGCTTTATACACTACCAATGCTACTTCTTCAACCACTACTCA
>DATEAY010000025.1 GCA_035288105.1 Candidatus Babeliales bacterium | reverse complement strand
CATCTTAGAACATCTTTGAAAATAAGTTGATTTAAAACCTGAAGCTGCGTTATATTGCCTTTTTCTTCTTGTTTATTTTTCTAGAGGAAGCATATCATGGCAACCAACAAATCTAAATCGGATAAAATAAAATCTTGTTCATTGATATCATGCCCCAAAGGTAAGCATTCTGTGCGAACTCATTCCGAGAGAATTCCTCCAAGCAAAAAGCATCCTCAAGGACATACTATAATCAGACATGAACATTGCGCCAGGAATCCTTCCTATAAAAAGGTATTATCTTTTGATGAAATTCGCGCCATCTCTGAGAAAAGCTTTTCGAATCTCTCTGGGTCTCCCGCCCTTGCTACGGGTTTGCTTGCCGAGTTTGATGATGCAAATAAATATGACGTATTAATTCGCGGTTGGGTTCATTATTGGAACGAAATTTTTCAACCAAAAGATCCACTCGATCCAAATTTAGTTAAAGCTCTAATGGCTACAGAATCTGGTTTTAAGCATAAAGCGAAAAACACTGACTACTCGGACAAGAAAAGGCACGCATATGGGTTGCTTCAAGTTACAGCAGAAACAGCTGGGATTTTAAAAAATCATAAGGGTGAGCTCAAAGATTATCTCATCGATGCTAAACTGAATGATCTTTATGATCCATCTATCAATATCTGTTGTGGAGTCCGCTGGCTTTTTCAAAAGAAGAAGCTTGCCTCAATTAAACTTGGCAAAGAGGCGGATTGGGAATACACCATAATTGACTATAAGGGATACAGAGATGAAGTAAATTCTGGTAAAGTTCCTGGTGCGTTGAAGAGAATGCGAAAATATTATGCCGATTTGCGAGGGAAAAAGTGAGCGTACGAATTTGGTGGCCAACTGTTTTTTCAGTATTAATTAGTATTTCTTGTGACGCTTTTAGCATTGATGCCAGCATAAAAATAAAACAAAAATATCCTAACGTATTATTAACTGATGATTATGGTATTCTCAGCGAAAATGATTTAGTTACACCTCCAGGGTATGAAAAACCAGAACCATTTTCTGTAAAAGATGGGGTTGATTATAACTACTGGCAATGTTTTCCTCGCGAACGGGTTACTCTGAATCTGGAAGACAAAGGATATCCTCCAACTGGTAGCAAGCAAGATGGTAATTATGGGGAGCTCACTATTAAGGTATGGTTAAATGGTGGTGTTTCTCATGAATATTATCGGCGCAGACTTGTAGATGTAGATAGCACAGCTGAAGTTTTTAATGCATGGCGAAAGCTTATGAGGAATGAAAAATACGTTTGTTTAGCCGGTCTTTTTAGTAGTAAAGAAGAGATTATTAGTGACAATAAAAAACGTGACAACTATTATTGGGTTTTCGAAAAAATCAAAACTAAAAAAGGTTGCGACTCTTATTTTGCTGGGCAATGCGATCTTACTTATAAAAAGTTTTTACAAGAACGTGGAGGAATGAAATAGTTAACCCATCTTTAGGTTTTTTTTCATAAAAACCTCAAAAAACACCATGTTTTCAATCCAGCCCAGAAAATATTTTTTTAAAAAACAAATGGTTGTAAGCTGAGCAAAACAAAAAGTATTTTGTAGTGACATAAAATAAATATAACGCTTGATTTAAGAATTTTTCCGTATAAAATACCCGTTATGTACATCAGAAAAGTTTCACAAAAAAATAAAGAAACGGGCAAAGAATATAGCACGTACCGCCTTGTAGAGTCTTACCGCAATGCCAATGGCAAGGTAAGGCAACAAGTATTATTAAATCTTGGCGCTAATTTTGAAATACCATCTGAACAATGGAAACAGCTTGCCGATCGCATCGAAGAAATAATCAGTGGACAACAATCGTTGCTGTTACCAGAAGAAACAATTGAATCATTGGCACAAAGCATTTCCAAGCGCGTTGTTCGTCGGGCTGCATCAGAAACGGTATCGGCGAAAGCATTGCCAGAAGATAATTATCATAGCGTAGATATAGATAGTTTGGTTTATCAACAAATAAGGCAAGTGGGACCAGAACATATTTGTGTTGAAACAATAAAACAGCTCGGATTAGATCAACTGTTAAAAGAATCAAAATTTAATAACAAACAAGTTAGTGCAGCTATTGGCACCATTGTTGGCAGGCTTGTATCTCCAGGCAGTGAACGCTCTACACACAAATACTTACAAAATCAAAGTGCGCTAGATGAGTTATTAAACTGTGATTTTCAACAACTAAAGTTAGATAATTTATATTGCATAGCTGACAAAATTTTACGCAACAAAGAGATGATAGAAGAAAAATTATTTGCAAATGAAAAGGCTATGTTTGAGTTTGATGAAGTGATCACGCTATATGACTTAACCAACACATACTTTGAAGGAAGAAGTCTAGCAAACACCAAAGCAGCATTTGGTAGATCAAAAGAAAAAAGATACGATTGTCCATTAGTAACACTGGCTCTGGTGCTTGATGCCTCTGGATTCCCTAAGAAAAGCGAGATCTATGAGGGCAATGTAGGTGAATCAAAAACATTATCAAAAATGATTCATGATCTCGAAGGAAAAACAAAACCCACTGTAGTTCTTGATGCTGGAATATCATCTGAAGATAATATCGAATGGCTAAAATCTAACGGATATACATATATTGTAGTAAGCAAAAAAAACAAACCAATTATTCCAGATGGCGCAAGCTGTACATTACAACACAAGAAAGATTATTTAATAAAAACCACATTAGTAAAAAATCCAGAAACCCTAGAAAGCGAGCTTTATTGTTATTCCGAGTTAAAAGAAAAAAAAGAACAAGGAATACGCGAACAAACATTTTTACGCTATGAAACAGGATTAAAAAAAATATTGGCTGGTTTAAAAAACAAAAGAACATCCAAAAAATATGAAAAAGTTTTAGAGCGTTTTGGTAGACTCAAAGAAAAGTATAAATCTGTTGGATATGCCTATGATGTAGAAATCATTGCAGATCAAGAAAAGAAAAATGCTATTGATATAAAATGGGAACGCATCGAAGGGAAACAAAAAGCTGCTGGAACATATTGCTTACGCAGCAATCGTAATGATTTAGATGAACAGACGCTTTGGAATATTTATATAACACTAACTGAATTAGAAGCCGCATTCCGCTGTTTAAAATCTGAATTAGGCATGCGCCCAATTTATCATCAAATTACAAATCGCGTAGATAGCCATATTTTTATTAGCGTTCTTGCTTACCATATTTTACATACCATCCGTTATAAATTAAAACAGCATGGAATAAACGAAAGCTGGGAAACAATAAAAAAAGATTTGAGTATGCAATGCAGAATTACCAGCACAATGAATTGTAAAGATGGAAAAAAATTGCATATTAGAAAAACAAGTTCACCAACTCCAAGGCAATTAGAAATTTATCACGCCCTCGGTGTGTCAGCATCTCCCGGTAAAACCGAAAAAAGTATTTTTTGATTTGCTAAAGTCATTTCCAAAAATACATGTTTTGTAGTGACCCAAACGCTTTTTTGGCATTTTATGATGTTGATTTTTATTGTGTTTTTTTTAGAAAGCCTGAAGTTGGGTTAAGATTGGAAAGGGTATAAGAAATTCAAAATTTAGATCTAAAAACGCAAAAAAGCTATAAACGCACCAATTATTAGGCCAATTTAGCTATTTTTTATCCTCGAAGTGGCCCCAAAAGGCATGTTCCGTAACACTGCCCC
>DATEAY010000024.1 GCA_035288105.1 Candidatus Babeliales bacterium | reverse complement strand
CATGGATATAAGAAGAAAAACCATCACTTTTACTCACATATGATTGTTGAATATTATTACCCCAATCAACCATATGGTGCCACGTTCTCCATTTTTTTGTATGTGCATCACGTACTTGCACATAAAAAGAAAAATGGCCCTTCTCAGGCCGAATAGCATTCCAGGAAAAAACAAGTTGCGTAAATGGTTTTACATTCTCTTGGCAGAACAGTAATGATTTTTTGTTTACATTCCCAACACGAACTTTTTCGTCAAAATTTTTGCGATGCACCCATGTCCAATCACCTGAGCTATCGCTATTCACACTATGCAGTGGCATACACCATATCAACAGCAGCATTATTATTCTGACCATCTGCATCCCCTTATACTATACCCATTTTCACTTTGCATATTAATAATAACATGTAAACCATCCAACTATCAATATTTCTAAATGAAATAAAAACAATAAAACAAACCATAGCTAAAAATACAATGAATGCACTATGCTCCATGGTAATTATCACAAGCATACAACTCACAGCGAGATAAAAATTAGGACAAATCATGAAACTGTTATTATATCCTATTTTTTTACTATTTCACTTTCTCCCCGCTCGTCCTGAGTGTTTTTGCCCGCTCACCCTGAACTATTTCGAAGGGCAAAAATGTATCGAAGGATGCAACATAAGAAAAATATTATTTTTATCCATTTTCCGCTCAATCCTTCGATACGTTTTTGAGACAAAAACACTCAGGACGAGCGGGAGAGAAGCATTACAAAAGAGAAAATTTATAAATCTGAATTCAAATTTAAAACTACCGCCCATTATATTCATCTGTTTATCATTTGCATGCTTCAATCACCACCTATTTTCATCGCAAAAGACAGTCGTTTCAGTGCCAATTGCAGATTTAATTGGACAACAAATAACAACTATTATCCCACATATCACTGCCGAAAACGCATACGCTACAATAGCCGTTTGCACAGGGCAAATAAAATCTTCCATTGCATGTCCACGATTACATCAGTTACTGTACAATGACATTGTTGAAGTTATCAAAACAGTCGATGATGAAGCATGTATACGCATTGCACATGCATACTATCTTATTCCATCAACCTCAACACCACAAAATCATTACTGGACTCTCAAAAAAAATATCACTTTTCTTGATGATCCAGTCGCACCTACTATTCCTATTACCCATATACCAGAACCAATTAATTTTTCTGATACAAATCACCATGCACTTCATCATCCAGACATTGTAACATTAACCGAACCGCACTATGATTCGACATTACATCTCACATTTTCTGCCGCAACACGTTTTGTAAAAACACCTTCTCCACAAAAAAAAAGAGCCTCATCGATAGAGGTTTTTGCAATTGATTACATAAAAATGAAAGAACACAAAATAAAAATTCCGTGTCATAAATGCATTGTCGATGATACAACAAAAACAAAAGAAGAACGTATTTCTGATTACGTCAATCTTCTTAAAAAATGGGCCCACACAAAAAACGGTAGCATTCCGTATGTGTGGGGAGGAACAAGTTTTAGTAAAACAATATCAAGTAACTTTAAGGAAGTTGCCACAACAGGTCACAATGGTGATTACTCATTTTATGAATACGAAAAAGATACTCAAATACCAAAAAGTGGTTTCGACTGCTCTGGTGTCATTCTGCGCGCAGCACAAATATGTGGTATTCCTTATTTTTGTAAAAATACCACAACAATCGCACAATGCCTTACGCCATTATCACAAAAAGAACAACTGCAAACCGGTGATCTTATTTTAATCAAAGGACACGTGATGGTAGTTTCTGATATAGTAAAAAACTTATTGATTGAAGCACGATCATATGGTCACGGATATGGAAAATTACATGAAGTACCAATTAGTGAAGTATTTGAAGGCATAGAAAATTATAAAGACTTAACTGATGCATGTTTTGATAAAAAGATAATTAAAAGAAAAGATAAATTGGGAAAAGTTAGAGATACATTTAGCAGCTTACAGCTATTTTCAATGACAAGTACATGGGATAAACCAGTTCTTTAACGTGCTCAGGAAAAACAGATCACTTCAATTATTATTAGATATTTTCCCAACGCACTCTATCCATGTATGCCATAGAGGAGAGCACAAAAGCTCTTCACGCTCATCAAACATCATAGCATCTAATAACGCTTTTATATCACTTGAAGAACAAGATGTTCTTATATAGTACGCATTCAAAAAATTATATACGCCCTTAAAACCCTCTATCGATGTAACCGATTCTTTTTTTTCCAAAGCAACAACCCAGTCATTCCAGGCCGCAGAATCCCATGTACCACTACCATCTTCAAACAATTGAATATCTCCGAGTAACGATCCTAAATCATCCGATAATGTTTTACTGTAATAAACATCCAAAAAACAAATCATTGCCTTAAAAGCTTGTAGCAAAGTCATTTTATTAATCATATTTATCTATTTATCGATCAATACAATCAGTATTCTCTTTAAAAAAGTTTTATTAAAAATCCCATCTATTTTTCTTTTGCTTCCTCTAACACTATACCCACAGATTCAACCCAATCTTGTAAAAAAGCAGGATCCATACTCATTCCACTTAAAAGAAAAGCTATGTCATCTGATTTTGTAAATTCATGCCATTTTTCTAAAAACTTGATCACCGCACAAAAACCTTCATCAACTGTAATTCTCTTTTCCATTATATTTTATTTAATCTCTTCACGAAAACATCTAACACATATTTATCTTCATTTCTATCTTCATCCCAATCACTACTATCTTCTTTATCAAAAAATTGAATTTCATCTCCATGTTGAGTAATATCCCTTACCACACTAATAAAGTTATCCAGTATAGGCTCACAAGAAGTAACCAATCGCACCTTAGACGCAAAAGGCAATTTTTTTTTCATTAGTTCTATTTATAAGGAGATTCATAATTTTCCACATATAATCCCGATTTTCTTATCGCTTCTAAAGTATCTTTGCATTCTGATCTGCTTCCAATAAACATATAATAATCATCGCCAAAATGAACAAACATTTTATGCTTGCTTATTAACTTACACCAAAAATATCCTCGCAATATTAATTTTGAGACCATTTTAACTTGTTCTAGTGATAATAAATCATTTTCTTTAAGCGTATTAACAAACATAACTTCTGTTTTATCAACAGATGGATCTTCATTTATGCTACCATGATTCTCTAAGTATTTAACTTGCAAATGAGAAACATTTAAAGACATCATAAATTGCACTATTGCATTTATATAGAGATTTTCTACCCGTACGTATTCATCATATGTAAGCTTTTCACTTTGATACGATCTTCCAATATCTCCATAAGAAATCCATGTGTCTTCAAGAAACCATCCTTGTGAATTACGCTTTTTTGGATCATATTTTGTTATTCGCCAGCAATATTTCACTTAAATCTCCATACAATGTTTTTACAAAAACATCCAAAACATATTCTTCCTCATTTTCATCTTCATCCCAATTCTCATCTTGCATATCCAAAAATTCAACTTGATCACCGCATTGAGAAATTTCTCTAATGGTACTAATAAAATTGTTTAAAATAGGTTGATAAGAATTAATTAAACTTACTTTACACGAAAAAGGCAGCGCTTTTACATCGCCAGGGATAATATTAAACCGCAATTGTAGGGCTTGTTGATCAAACCACATATAAAAAACAGCATTTTTATCATAACTAATATCTTTTAATTGCTGCACTCTGTTGATTATTACGCTTTTTGCAAAATGCTCTAATTGCTCAATTTTAACCCTCTCTATAAAATCTTCTTCCAGAGAAATACACCACATATTATGATAAATTTCTTCTGACCGATCCCCAGAAAGATATAATGGATCATTCATAATTAAATTAAATTGATTGAAATTAGATATTGTTATAATGTTCATGTTTTAAATATTACTCCAGCGCGAGATCGACAGATGCTATCCATTTCTGCCAAATTCTCTCTTTCCCTGGCTTGTCATCAATAACAAGTGATATATCAGCAAGCATATTTTTCACATTAGTTGATGATGTAGCCTGATAATACGTATCCAGAAATATCTTCATAGCTTGAAATGCCTGCATAAGAGAAATAGGATCATTGCCAACAATTTCACGCCAATCTTCCCACAACGCAGGATCAGCAGTTTCTCCATCATCTAAAAAATGCATACAACCTAGCAATGCTCCAATGCTATCAGAAGAAGTAGCATTAAAATAATTCTCTAAAAAAAGATGCATCGTATAAAAGGATTGAAGAGGGATTAATAATTTACTCATAAAATATTAAAATTACTCATTAAGTATTTTTCCAACGCATTCCACCCATCTATCCCACAAAGAAGAGCACACAACCTTTTCATTTTTATCAAACGTCATTGCATTTAATAATTCTTTTATATCACGTGCAGAAGAAGATGTCCTTATATAATATGCATTCAAAAAATGGAACATGCCTTTGAAACCTTCTATCAAGGCAACTGATTCTTTTTTTTCCAAAGCAGTCATCCAATCATTCCATGCTGCAGGATCCCAAGTGCCACTATCATCCTCGAATAACTGAATATCACCCAATAACGCTCCTAAATTATCTGACAATGTTTCATGATAATGAACATCTAAAAAACAAATCATTGCCTTAAAGGCTTGTAGCGAAGTCATTTTATTAATCATATTTATCTTACTTCATTAGACGGCATAAACCTGTCTGTCCATTAAAACTTTGTGGTATTTTATTTAATCCACCATTCCGGATAAAACCATTTCTCATTGAAACCCAGATTTGTTGCCCATTATCTAAAATTTTACCATACCATTCATTTCCATATTTGCACTTACCCAAAAAGTTTTTAAAATCAGAAGCAACATCTATTAACAGTTTTCTATTTACAGGTGTATCAATAGGAAAATGTCCTGGTTCATTTCTAAAAATATGTGCTGCATTTTTTTCATAAATCTCAATCTTTAAAAAACGCTCCTCATCATCATCGTCATCCTTCTTGGGCCCCCCAGAAAAGCTATTAACAGAAAGCGCCGTCTCTATTTTTTTTAGAACTTGTGTATCACGATCTTTCTGTTGTTTATCAAACTCTTTTTTAGCTTCATTTTTGAATACCATTACTGAAATATTACGGCTAGCAAAATGCGCCTCAGTTATAGTAATATTATTACGCGTATACTCTTCTTGCTGCAAAATCCACGGTTTCTTTTCATGTATTACCGGAACAATTTGATCCAATGCTGAAACAATAGTAGTACTGCTTTGGATGCATTGACTCGTGCAAATGCGATAATATTCAGCTACCAACAGTAATTCATTAAATGCTTGGCGTATTCCAAACACCAAACGCTCTTGTAACAGATCATATTTATATAACCTCAACGCAGTCTCATGAGTCATTGCCTTAAGATTATTATTCCAAACGCCTATCGCCTCTCTAATTTCCGTAATAGCGCTATCATATGATGTACGAGCATGGTGTAAATTCTTAAGCAACTGGTTGACATGCAATGCCAATAAAAATTGTATATCGCATATCTGCTTTTCAAGCAATGCTAACTCATTTTCTCGCAGGCCTCTCAATGTATTTTTTTGATCATCGGATAAGTGTTTTTCTTGTGCGATAGACAATAACTGTACATTTTTTACCGTGCTATATATGTGTTGCTGCAAAAATTGGTGTGTAAAACTTCCTGAACATAAACCTTTAATAATCTGTAAGTCATTTTTAATCACCATCAATTCTTGTTTTATTTTTTCCAAAGCTTCTTTTCTCTGCTCATAGTAAAAACGTTCAGCAAGAACAACAGCATCAGGCATATCAACCAAACAAGGACCATTTTCATCTTTATGTTTTTCTAAATACATCCGGCGAGCATTGTATGCAATAACTGCCAGTGCTACCGTAGCTCCGCCAAGCATAGCAATAACTGGATTTATAACTGCTACATATCCACAACATATACTTGATGGGCCTGCAAAAATAGCTGCTGAATTATGAGCACTAATATCATGGGGAGTAACAGATAAAGTATGATTCTGGACAGTAAGAGCATAAATGAAAGTCGGATCAACGATATGTTCACTATCAAGTAGCCAGTCACGAGCTCTTATCCATGAAGATTCTGAAAATGAATAAAGCAACTGATCACATCCGGCACTAAGAACAGTGCCTTCTAAGAAAATTTTTATGTATCCATCAACGTAACGCCTGGTAGTCGCAAGAATCTCCGTTGGATTCCCATACATATCCAGAACTATATCTCCCATCTGAAGATCTTCAATTGGTTCATAACCGAATGGTGTTTTAATCAAGGTCCCTGCGCAAAAACCTTCTTCAAGTGATTTATATAGTAATAAAAAATCACCTATTTTATCATAAGCAAAAAATTTATCAGAAATTTGGGCAGCAAAAGAATTTACTGCTAAAAACAGGTACACAATCAACAAATAAAATATGTTGCATTTTCTATACATGAATGCACCCTCAAAAAATTTGAATAAATCCTTATTCAAACGATTAACCAAGATCCAATTTAATCCTTAAACCGAATTCAGTACTTGAAGTTTTCTGATTGCAAAAAATTCCATTAAGCCTTATCAATGCGATGTGCAACAAAATTAAATATATATTCAGATTGCTCAATGAGTTTCTGCATTCTTTCTTGGCTTGGTTTTTTAAAACTATTATCTGGATATCTCCCCGCGGTTTCATAGGGGGTAAGTTCAGCTGCCAATGAACGAAGCACCTCAAACTCTTTATTAGATCCCAAACAAAGATCAACTAACCTCACAAGATCATGCGTTTTTATACCGCAGTTATTGGTAAATACAAGATAAGCCTTCAAAGATTTTTCTGCGCATTGTTGCACATGAAAAAGCGTTGTCATAAACGACCGAGAAAATAGATGCTTTGCTGAATCTAAATCTTCCAAGGCAATCAAATGCCAATGTTCATGCGCGCGCATAAATGCGCTTTCCATAATGCTTAATTGAATAGCTTAATGTCGATTGATCTTGCGAATATTCCTCAAATTCTTCTTTGGTATAAACCAAAATATTTTTGGCAACCTTAACACCGATAAGCGCCTTGTGTCCTGCCGTCATAAGATCATAATGTTGTATGTCTTTCCCATCTACAACTATCAAAAGACTAACGTCAATATTATCTTCCCGTTGTGGTTCTAGTAAATAAATCTCATGGGGATTATATGTCTTAACAAGCCGTTGCTTAATATCTTCTATCGTTTTTTGATCTAGTGATTGCATGTGCATAAAGATTACCTCGATATTAAAGTGACTATTTTTCATAAGCTTCAATCAGAAACTACAACAATATAATTTATCGTTAGTTTACGATATATGCAAAGGCTTCTTGATAAAGCTAAGGTACTATAGTAGTAATCGAAATAGTGAATGATTTCATTTGAATTGAAAGCGCACGATACATTTAGCAACTTACAGCTATTTTCAATGGCAAGTGCATGGGATAAATCAGCTTGACCGAACTGAACTATAAATACATTTTTTCAAAAAATTAGAGCGCTTGATCCTTCAATCCGACTGCGTTAAAACTTCATCGGACCCAATCCGTCATAGCTTTGCGACGGCGGGCAAGTTCATGATAAGCGCAATTAAAAGTATTTTTGTTTTTCATTTAAGCCATTTAAAAAAAATGGCCTGCCAGACGTAGCTTTATGCGAAGTCTGGCGTGCCCGACAGGATTTGAACCTGTGGCCTACAGATTAGGAATCTATCGCTCTATCCAACTGAGCTACGGGCACATATGATTCACCCTTTGATACTTTTTTACAGGGTAAAAACACTCAGGGCGAATGGAGCCAAAACTGTCAAATAAGCTTTATGGATAATTCATTTAAGAAAATGGCCTGCCATACGAAGCCTTGGCGAAGTATGGCGCCAGCTACTTGACGCATTCAGTAACCACACAATAGAATTTACCATTAGTTTACAAGGCTTACAAACGCTTTTTTCCTCAGTATCTAATTGACTAGATATAAAATCATCTTTCTAATGAAACGATAACAATCCAAGAAAGGAGTGATAATTATATAAAAAAATAAAATATGTTTTGGCACAAGCTTTTGTTGTATAGATTCAGCATTTAAATCTGTTATATAGATACCCTTAATATGCTCATTAATGTATTCATTCAGATCCGTTACATTGGGATGATTACTACCATCATATATTTTTGTAATATTGCCCAATGCTTTATAAATTAAATTATTAATTTCAAGATATCGGCCCTGTCGTTGATACAATCTTACAAGATTCATATAATTCCACACATGTTTATCCCATAATCTGATCGATTCTTTAAGAAGCTTTTCTTCTATCTGATGATCATCTTTTTTCCCATCGGAATAAGACCAGGATGCAACATATTTAAGCATGGAATTAATCTCATCAGAATCAGTGCGAAGATTCTTAATTTGATGGAGCAGCATATCATTAATACCGCCTAGCTGATATTCATATACATGCGCAAGCACAATAAGAGCTATTGGATTATTATGCTCAACCGCAAGTGCTTTTTCTAAGCATGCTATACTTGCTTCATAATCAACAATTGGAACAACTATGATAGTAATGGCTAATACTATCCAAACATCGCTCGTATGTACGCTGTTTTTCAATTCGTAATCTACAATATTACAAAGCTCTCTATAATTCTCTTCTTTTTCTAACCTATCCAAACGCAATAATAAATCCCTCATTCCTAAATTTTCCTTGTATCTATAAAATTATTGAATATTCTACCAAAATCACTGATAAATGCGTTAATACCAATAACTTCACCCTTTTGTATGAAACATCTCACTTCTATATTATCAATGCCGTTAATCATAATCCGCAGCTGATTATTACCCTCTCTGAAAAAACCTTTCTTATCTAATGATAAAAGGGTCTCGCATAGTGAATCCAGAATAGCTTCTTGGTTTTCTCCAACCGCCATAATGCCTCTATTTTTATGATCTTCTGAAAATATATGTCTTTGGTGTTTTTGTATTTTCGCTCGCAAATCACCTTGCTGCATTACACCGTGGCCTGCGGTAGGGGTTTTAGATAAAGCATTTTGCTTAGACACCTTATCTTCAATAGTTTTTTTTAAACCACATGAGGAATTAGCTTTTTCCCCTGGCATAGATTTATTAGGTTTTGCCGTAACCTTAAATA
The DNA here is from genome assembly GCA_035288105.1 of Candidatus Babeliales bacterium. Classification (NCBI taxonomy): domain Bacteria; class Candidatus Babeliae; order Candidatus Babeliales; species Candidatus Babeliales bacterium. Next base: position 115 of record DATEAY010000024.1, on the reverse strand, counting down.
ATAAGCCTTCTGGTGTTGCTAAATATCCCTGCGAATTTACCAATAAATTATTTTTAACAAAACTAATGCTTTTGTTTTTAATGGTGGTACAAAACTTACCCAAGCCCCCGAGCAA